>DXHG01000188.1 GCA_019113455.1 Candidatus Treponema faecavium
GCGCTGCGCCGTGTGCGCGGCGCGGTAAGGAGCTGAATATGATGAAGAAATTGAGCGGCGCGGCGGCTGTACTGGCTGCGCTGATGATGCTGTTTGTTGCCGGCTGCGAACAGTCTTCCGGCGGCGGAGAGTCTTCTGGCGGCGGTGATGGCGGCGCTACTTCTAAGAACAGAGTTAATGTAACATGGACGTTTCAAGACTGTACTGATAATAATGTGGTAAAAGGTGCTTTGAGTAGCGATGGTGCTGCTGTCGCTGAGTTTAAAGCAGACGGCACATGGTCAATGGGCTCTTTGGCAAGCGGTACCTATCCTGATGTTGATGCCTCTAAGAATGGGACAACATTTAAGGCAACGGTAACGAAAACAGTTTTGGGCCCTAATACTGGATCGATTCCTGATGCTGATATTTCTATCAGTAATGATGTTTTAACGGTTAAAATTAATTTATCTTCTATAAATTTTGGAGAAGCAACTGTTACCTTTATCCGCAACTAAACATACTTACAGCATACATAGTTGCGCATAAAACCGCCTGCGGGCGGTTTTTTTGTATGCAGGGGAGCACTAACCAATGATAACACACACGATGCGGATACGACTGGCGGCGCTCGCACTGCTGGTGTGCGCCGCGGGCGTTCATGCGCTTGACGCAGGCTGGCAGCTCAATGTAAAAGGGCAGGGCGGCGGCTCGCTCACGGTGCCGTCCATTTCAGCTAGCGATCTGGATAAACTTTCGGCAAACAAACTGAACGGTATGCTCGGCTACGGCTTTGGCGGTGAGGTGAGCGTGGGCTATGTGTGGGATTCCGCCGATGCGTTTGGCCTTGGCAAAGACAACGTGTTCAGCGGCATCGGGCTTTTCGGCGGCATCGGCATTTCGCAGGGCTATGCGGGCCAGATTTCCGGTACGGAGCTGGAAGGCGAACAGATTGACGTGTATGTGAATATTTACTACGCGCCGGTTGTGTCGTTCGCCGTTGCCGGCAGGACGTATTTCTTTGACAACCGCTTTATGGCAGGGCTTTCTGTCGGCATGAAGATGATCGCCGATACGGCGCCGCAGTACGAGATGTATTCCGGCTCTGACGCTATAGACCCTGAAGTGGGCACGATTCTGGTTGATAACGACATGATGCGTTCGATGAACCCGTTTATGGCGACAATCAAGCTCGAGCTTGAGTACAACGTGCCGATTATCAGCAATGTGGGGCTCATACTGGGCGGCTACGGCGCGTTCAATATCTACAGCCCGGGCTATATCACGATGCCGCAGAGTCTTGCTTCGCAGCTTGCGATTCAGCGCCCTGATTTTGACCCCAAAACGACAAAGCTGTCATCGTACTTTATCAACTCGTTCGAGTTCGGCGTAACGCTCGGCGCTGCCATTGAGCTGTAGCGTATGAAAAAGACATGGTATGCCGCCGCCGCGCTCGGTGTGCTGCTTATGTGTGCCTCGTGCGGCAATATCCTTCTGCGCGACCCGCGGCTCTACAACACAAGCGATACGCAGCAGAAAGCAAGTCTGCCGGCTCCTGATATCAGTGAAGCGCAGCAGCGTTTGTTTGCTGACTGTGAAGATAACAAGGATAAGCTTTTTCCTGCGGCTAATTTTGATTCATGGCTGCTGAAAGTAAGTTTTGATAAAGATAATATTCCGGAATATAAGTTCTTTGAGCCAGAAGATGGTCGTAAGTGGCAATTGACGCAATCAAAAACTTCGGAATATCAATTCAATGCGAGCAATGACGGCAATACCAGCACTACGGTACTAGGTGATGAAATTTTGGAGATTAAGATTAATCCGATGCGGGTTTTTCAGTACCGCGGCATGAATCCGCTGGTGAGCACTAAGAGCGGCTACAATAAACTGCCTGAGATGGAACGGTTTTATTTCTATCGGTTTACCGGCAATGCGGGAGTTTCTTTAGACAACTATCTTGCGGCGGTTGATACGTATTCCAAGTTTTTGTTTGTATACGGCAAAATCGATGCGGATACGGCAAAAGAGGTTTTGGGAAAATATATTCCGGAAGATTATGATGCGGTGGAGCTCTTTGATGAAGGGAACGGCAAGCGCCCATTCTACGAGTACGACCCCATCGGCTACGTGGCGTCTGACGGTAAGGTCATGCTCTATGGTGAGTATTACACCGCCATGACCGGCGAGGGCGGCGCGGTAGATTTCTTTCCATATATAATAAAAGATGGCGCACGCGATGTTGCCCGCCGTGAGGAGGGCGGGGCGGGCCGCTCGCCCTACCTGGTGGTTCCGTAAGCAGCGCTTGCGCGCGGGCCGGGCAGTCTCTGCGGGACGCGTGTATTGGCGCTTTTTATTTCTTTGGTATTCTCTGTATCTGCCAGGACAGGCGGGGGCTTTTGTCTCTGCGCGCAGACCTGCGGTCTGGGTTTGGAGCAGGCAATTTACTGCACTGCTCCAGGCACACCGTTTGAGGGCGCAGCCCTCAAACCGCCCGTTCCGCTGTCTGCCGTTCCGTACACCTGCAAACCAGGCACCTGCTCTTTAGAGCGTCCGGTGAGTTGTGCGGTTTTTTTCCGCGCTGAATCCGTCAGAAAGCATATTGCGCGCCATCTGTTCGGCACGGCGCTGTTCGCCACGTGCCATCCCTTCGCTGCGGCCTGCAGTTGCAGAACACCGTATTCGTACCATCAGTATACGTGTCAGGTCCACAGTAAAAAAGCTGCGGTTTTAAAATTGGTTGACATTTTTTTTTTTTTTGTCATAGTAATACGGCGGTCGGAGAACCGATGTATTACTGCAGACGGGGATGGGGCTTGTTTATGGCAAAAAAAAGTCTGTTTTATGCGCTGTGCATATCGTTTGGAGTTTTGGTGCTGTGCGGGCTGAGCGCGCAGGAAATTGCGGTTGATACAGACAATACGCTGCGGCAGCTTGCACTGTCAAATCCTGAATATATTGTGTGTGCGGGCGATGTCTATACGCTGAACTTTGCGGTTGGCGGCAGCCGTGTCGAATATACGATTCAGCTTGATACTTCCTACATGCTGCGCGTTGCCAATCTGGCCGTCATCGATGTGGCGGGAAAAAAGTTTACCGACGTCAAAGAATCCGTTGAAACTATTGTTTCCAAAAATTATCAGTTCAGCGCCGCGCAGTTTACATTGGTAGCTCCCGCACGATTTACGGTATTGGTTACGGGAGACACGGTGGATTCGGCAGAAATAACCACGTGGGGCGGGGAACGGCTTTCTGCTATTATCGGGCAGGTGGCGGCTCCGTATGCGTCTGCGCGTTTTGTTTCTGTGGAAACGCCTGACGGTGAAATTACCGAATATGATTTGTTTCAGGCAGAGCGGTTTGGCGATATGAGCCAGAATCCGTTTATGAGCCCGGGAGACATCATCCGCCTGAAGCGGTATGACCGGAGGGTTTCTATAGAAGGCGCGGTTGAGCGGCCGGGAACGTACGAGATACTCGCTGATGAAGGGCTTGACGAGCTTATTACGTACTATGGGGGCGGGCTCACCGATTTTGCTGATGTGGATACGATTTTTTTGAGGCGTCTGCTGGAACCGGCGCTGCAGGACGCCGATGCGGGTGAATATATTGGCTCTTCACGTTTTTCTGTGGGATTGAGATCTGACAGAAGGGATGGAGATGAACTGAATCAAAGA
>DXHG01000023.1 GCA_019113455.1 Candidatus Treponema faecavium
GTTTGCCGTCGGCAAAGTAAAAGTTTGCCATCGGCAAGTGTCTCGCTGGCCGACGGCAAAATTCTTACAGGATAATCGGCAAATATAAATTTTGCCAACGGCAAATTTTTTAGTTTGTTATGCAGCTGATACGTTCATACGGGTACTGTCTGCAAGTTTTTGGAGTATGCTCAAGGATACTCCAGCACTAACGGCTTGCTGCGCAGCCGCACACCCTGCAGGAGACGCGCAAGAAAACCAGCCCCGCACACGCTGCGTGAAAAGTAACTACCGCAGCCTTGATTTTATCACACGCTGCGCGTATACTGTTCGTGCAGGCTGAATCCCGATTTTAAAGGCGCGCATAAACCGCTCGTTCCTGCAAAAAAGGGCAGCACGCCTACCGTTCATTACTCTGACACAAAGGGCAGCCGACGTGAAAGAACAGACAGAAAACCGCATCGCCATTATCAGTATTATTGTAGAAGACACGACTTCCGCAGAAGCGCTTAACGGCATACTGCACCAGTACGCAGACGTCATTATCGGAAGGATGGGTATACCCTATCACAAACGGGGAATACACATTATCAGCGTTGCAGCTGACGCTCCGCAGGATGTCATCAGCGCGCTTTCGGGCAAAATAGGCGCGCTTACAGGCGTCACGTCAAAAGCCGTCTATTCGCGTGCCAGCTACAATGACGCATGTCTCTGATACCTGCGCCGAACTTATCGGCACGCTCGCGGCAGGCACGCCGCTCACTCACGAGCAGTACCGGTTCCTGTTTGAACACAGCACGGCGGAACACTATCAGCTCGCCGCAAAAGAGGCGCGCCGCGTGTGCGACAGGCACTATGGACGCACGGTATTCCTGCGCGGCCTCATCGAATTTACCAATCACTGCGCGTGCGGCTGCCGCTACTGCGGCATACGGGCGAAAAACACCACCGTGCGCCGCTACCGCCTCACCGATACGCAGATTCTCGAATGCTGTCAAACCGGCTATAAAAGCGGTCTGCGCACATTTGTGCTCCAAGGCGGAGAAGACGCCTGGTATACCGACGAGCGGCTGTGTTCCCTCGTGTCAAAGATACGCGCGGAGTTTCCCGGCTGCGCAATAACGCTTTCCGCAGGCGAACGAAGCCGGCAGTCGTACCAAAAGCTGAAAGACGCGGGCGCTGACCGGTATCTGCTGCGCCACGAAACGGCTGATCAGGTTCATTACGCATATCTGCATCCGACCCCGCAGTCATACCGCACGCGTATGCGCTGCCTCGCTGACCTGAAAGCGCTCGGCTATCAGACGGGAGCCGGCATGATGGTCGGAAGCCCCGGGCAAACGCCCGACTGCCTTGCCGCAGACATGGTATTTCTCGGCTCGTTCAGGCCGCACATGGTGGGCATCGGCCCGTTTCTGCCGCACCACGCAACGCCGTTTGCGCACGAGCCCAAAGGAAGCCTTGACCTCACGATTTTTGCCGCGGCGCTCGTGCGGCTGCTGCTTCCCTGCGCGCTTATCCCCGCGACTACGGCAACGGCAAGCGCCAGCGCCGACGGACGAATACGCGCGCTCGGCGCTGGCGCAAACGTCATCATGCCTAATGTAACGCCTGCCGTCGGCGCACAGTACGAACTCTACGACGGCAAACTGAGAAGCGGTCTGGAAAGCGCCGCCAATATCGCCGAGCTCACCGCCGCGCTCGAGCAGGCGGGCTACACGGTGCCTGTTTCGCGCGGAGACTTTACGGATACACAAGGAGGTTTATATGTATAATCCAAAATCAGTAAAAGCAACGGATTTTATCGATCACGCAGAGATTCTTGACACGCTGCAGTACGCGCACAAACACGCCGCAGATGAGCCGCTTATCGATTCAATTATCGAAAAAGCAAAGCTCCGCAAAGGGCTTTCGCACCGTGAGGCGGCGGTGCTGCTTGACTGTGCGATACCGGAAAAACTTAAAGAAATATACTCGCTTGCAGAACAGATAAAAAAGGACTTTTACGGCAACCGCATCGTAATGTTTGCGCCGCTGTACCTGTCCAATTACTGCGTCAACGGCTGCGTGTACTGTCCCTACCACGCCAAAAACAAGCACATCGCGCGCAAAAAGCTCACGCAGGACGAAATCAGACGCGAGGTAACGGCGCTGCAGGACATGGGACACAAGCGGCTCGCCATTGAAGCGGGAGAAGATCCCGCGATGAATCCGATAGACTATATACTTGAAAGTATTCAGACAATTTATTCCATAAAGCACAAAAACGGCGCAATACGCCGCGTCAATGTTAATATCGCTGCGACAAC
Source organism: Candidatus Treponema faecavium (assembly GCA_019113455.1). Classification (GTDB taxonomy): domain Bacteria; phylum Spirochaetota; class Spirochaetia; order Treponematales; family Treponemataceae; genus Treponema_G; species Treponema_G faecavium. The sequence goes on from DXHG01000023.1 coordinate 2,289, forward strand.
CGTCGAAAACTACCGCAAACTCAAAGACGCCGGCATCGGCACCTATATTCTGTTTCAGGAAACGTATCATAAGGAAAGCTACGAAAAACTGCACCCGACCGGCCCTAAGCACGACTACGCATATCACACGGAAGCGATGGACCGCGCAATGGAAGGCGGCATAGACGACGTGGGTCTGGGCGTTCTCTTCGGGCTTGAAACATATCGCTACGAACTTGCAGGCCTTTTAATGCACGCCGAACACCTTGAAGCCGTACACGGCGTTGGCCCGCACACCATAAGCGTGCCCCGCATCCGCCGCGCAGACGACATCGATCCCGACGTATTTGAAAACGGCATAGACGACGACACGTTTGCAAGAATAGTCGCCGTTATCCGCATCGCCGTGCCGTACACCGGCATGATAATTTCCACGCGCGAAACACAGGCCTGCCGCGAGCGCGTACTGCATCTGGGCATTTCACAGATAAGCGGCGGCTCGCGCACGAGCGTCGGCGGCTATGCCGATACCGCGCCGGAAGAAGCAGATTCCGCGCAGTTTGAAGTGAGCGACACGCGCACGCTTGACGAGGTAGTCCGCTGGCTCATGCAGCTCGGCTACATTCCCAGCTTCTGCACCGCCTGCTACCGCGAAGGCCGCACCGGCGACCGCTTTATGAGCCTGTGCAAGAGCGGGCAGATCCTTAACTGCTGCCATCCGAATGCGCTTATGACGCTCAAAGAATACCTTGAAGACTATGCCTCGCCAGAAACGAAAGCAATCGGAGAAGCGCTCATTGAGCGGGAACTCTGCGTGATTCCTCGGGACAAGACGCGGGAAATCGCCGCCGACCGTTTAGCGCGCATTGCGCGCGGCGAGCGTGATTTCAGGTTCTAGCTTGTGCATACTGACAAAGGAGCAATAACGCCATGAATACGACGCCGACAGGGGAACGCCCGCAGATAGGTTTCTTTGGCTGCCGCAACGCCGGCAAATCGAGCCTGTTCAACGCGGTAACGGCGCAGCAGCTTGCCGTAGTCTCAGACATACAGGGAACGACAACGGATCCGGTGATAAAAAACATGGAACTCCTGCCGCTCGGACCGGTTACGTTTATCGATACGCCCGGCTTTGACGACGACTCAGGCACGCTCGGGCAGGAGCGCGTCAAACAGGCGTACCGCATACTCAGACGGTGCGATCTTGCGCTGCTTGTGTGCGACGCGTCGCGCGGCATGACCGGCGCAGACAAAGCGTTTTACGAACGCGTGCAGGCGGACGGTATTGCCTGCATCGTCGTGTACAACAAATCAGACCTTGCAGCCGGTCTTCCCTCCGCTTCCGGCCAAACAGGCGATGCAAGTGCGGCCGCCGTCAGCGCACTGCACAAAGACGGAATAGACACGCTTAAAGAGCGCATCGTACAGGCGCTGCACCGCCGGCCTCCGGAACGCCCGATTGCCGCCGATCTCGTTCCGCGCGGCGCGTCCGTCGTGCTCGTCGTCCCCATAGACAAGGCGGCGCCTAAAGGGCGGCTTATCCTGCCGCAGCAGCAGACAATACGCGACCTGCTTGATCACGGGGACACGACCGTCGTCGTGCGCGACACGGAACTTGCGGCACTCCTGCAGCGCATGACACCCGACATGGTAATCACCGACAGCCAGGCGTTCGCCGCCGTCGCCGCCCTTGTGCCGCAAGAGATCCCGCTCACGTCGTTTTCGATACTGCTTGCGCGGCACAAGGGCGTGCTTGACCGCCTTGTTGCAGGCGCGCGCGTGCTCGACACGCTCCGCGACGGCGACCGTGTGCTTATAGCAGAAGGCTGCACACATCACCGCCAGTGCGAAGACATCGGCACGGTAAAACTGCCCGCGTGGATACGCCGCCATTCAGGCGCAGAGCCTGCGTTTGAATTCTCGTCCGGTACCGAGTTTCCTAAAGACATCACACTGTTTCGCCTCATCATACACTGCGGCGGCTGCATGTTAAACGCAAAAGAAATGCAGTACCGCGAACGCACAGCACGGGAGGCGGGCGTGCCCATGACAAACTACGGAACCGCCATCGCCCATATGCACGGCATACTTGAACGTTCACTAAAACCGCTCAGGCTGACAGGTGCGCCGTAGCGTTACGGAACTGCGGCGACGGCAACCGCGTACACAGTCTCAACGCCGGCAGTTTTCAGCTCCCGCGCGCATGATTCAAGCGTGGCTCCCGTCGTCATAATATCGTCAAGCAGAATCACCGCCTGCGGCACGGCAGACGGCACGCGTTTTTTGCAGAGCGTATACGCGCCCGAAAGACGCGAAAGCCGCTCGGCGCGGTTCTGCGTTTTCTGCTGCGCGCCGCCGGTGCGTTTGAGCATATGATGCACCGCAGCGCCCCAGCGGCATTCAAGCGCATGCGCCAAATCATGCACCTGATCCCAGCCGTGCATGCGCAGTTTTCCCGGGCGCGGCGGTACGGGTACAACCGGAAGCACGTCAGGGCCGCAGTGAAGCGCCTCTTCGGCGCGGAACAGCCGGTACAGCTCGCGCGCAAACACGCCGCTTAAACCGCGCTCGCCGTGAGTCTTCCACGCATACAGGAGTTCCCGATACCAGAACACATACGGAAAAAGCGAAAACGCCCGCGTTACCGCGCTGAACACCGGAGCCCTGCGGCATTCCATGCACAGACCGTCTTCTGAAAGCAGTTCCCTGCCGCATAACCGGCAGCGGTTTTTCTGCGGCAGTTCAGGATGCAGCTGAACGCGCAGGCAGGAGCCGCACACCGGCAGCCGGTACGCAGGTCTGCCGCAGCACAGACACGGAACGCCGCCGCCTGCGGCCAAAATAACCGAGCGCGCGCCGTCCTTTGCCGCAAACACGCCGCGCGCCGCACAGCGAATGATATTATTCATACTATTTATATAGCGTTTTTTCCGCGCTTTCTGTGCGCCAGCCTGCCATAACCTGCAAGGTAACTTGCCTCAGCCTGCACGGCAGCCTGACATGACCTGCGAGTTAACTTGCCGCAAGCGCAGCCCCCTGCGGCGACCTGCAAAAGAAAACCGCCGCGTGTACACGCAGCAATACCGTGCAGGAAACCTGCAAGAAAGAAAAGCGCACGTACAGCATGCAAAGTAAATATCCGCACTTGCGAGTCATCCATGACAAAACAACCTGAATATGTTATAGTACCCGCACATATATGAACACGCAGTTATACCATGCGCGCCAGTTAAGCGCAAATGTCTGGGTGCTTGCCGGAAGAACAAACACCGGCGTGATCGCAGGCGATGACGGCCTGTATCTCATCGACACCGGCGCCGGACAGGGAGCAGGCGTGCAGATTCTCAATCAGATTACGCGCATCTTTGGCAAGGGCAGACATATACGCGCAATACTGAATACCCATTCTCATGCGGATCATACCGGCGGCAATGCGTATCTCAAGCGCGAAACAGGCTGTGAAATATGGATGCCGGAAGGCGAGCGCGGCCCTGCGGAAAACAACGCGCTTGAAACGATTATAGAATGGGGCGGGTTCCCGCTCCCTGAAATGGAGGCGCCTCTTTTTACAGCGGAACCGGCGGCGGTAACGCGCCCCATACGGCACGGCGAGACAATACCGACAGGCGGCGGAATGATCCATACCGTGCCGCTTCCCGGCCATTTTCTCGATATGCTCGGCTACGTGTACACTGATGCGGACGGCACAGCGGCTGCGTTCCTGGGAGACGGCATCTTTGGCCGCGACTATATAAAAAAATACTGGATTCCGTATCTGCTTAACACAACAGAATTTAAGGAAACGCTTAACCGCATCAACGGCATATCGGCGCACTACTATGTGCCCGGGCACGGCGAAATATCAACGGACATTACCGGCAGAGTTGAACTGAACATGATAGCCGTCCTTGAAACGGAGCTTGCCATTATCGGCATACTCAAAACACCGCATACCGCAGACGAGCTCGTAAAAGAAATCGCCGACTTGAACAGCATGAACATGAAGGTAGGACAGTTTGTGCTCATAAGCAGCACGATACGATCGTATCTGTCATCGTTATATCGGGAGCGCCGCGTCTTCTACACCGTAACGGGAAACCGGATGCTCTGGCAGGCGCGCTGACGGCGGCGCGCCCGCTGCTTCATGGCGGGCTAGCGCTTTCCCGTAACACCCGGTATGCCGAACCGGCTGAACGGGAAAATGCGCAGCACCGCCGTGCCAAGAATATCTTCCGCCGGTACCGTCTGCGGCGCCATGTTTGAGTAATACCGCACGGAATACGCGTCATACGCAGTCAGCGGCGCAATGCGCATATCGTATGAGTGGCGCATGTCAAGCGAGTTAAAGCGGTTGTCCCCCATCATAAAATACTCTCCCGAAGGAATATACGACGGAGCTCCATTCTCATTCGCCGGAAACACCGGCATGTTGCGCCGGTCATGCAGCGAAAGATAGTTATAGCAGCGGGCAAGCAGCTCAAGCGCCTTCTGCCGCTCGGCGTCAAGATTCCACAGCGAAGACGAAACATGATCGCGCATCAGTTCAGCGTTCCGCACAATCACCGTGCCCGCGGCAAGTTTTATCAGCAGATTCAGCCGGAAGCTCGCGTCGTCGTACAAATTGCCGCCGACAAGACGCTCCTCGTCAGCGGCAGACACGTCGTACGCGCCGCCAAAGCACGCCTCGGGCACCGCCGCCGTCCAGCCGGTCATAAACGAGCGGAAATACGCTGAAGCGCCGGAAGAAAGCAGCGTGAGCGTCATCGAGTTTAAGCGCGAAGAGAAATTAAAAATAAGAAAGTCGTTTGCCCCAAACAGTTCCGTCTCCGCGGAAGCAGCGTCTTCCGCCGGTCCTGAGACCGCTTCAAACCGGCGGGCAAGTTCGTCCGCATACCGGCGCGCATCTGCGTATACAAGCGCATTGCGTTCTGCCTCAAGCGCAATCATGTCATCGTATTCCGTCTGCGGCACCGGCACGTCCTGCACATGCTGCAGCATATCGCCTGAAAGCCCACCGACATTCCACTCAGCCCAGCGCGCGTCCTCGTCCACGGGCCGGAACACAGGATCCAACGCGGTACGCACATACAGCACACCGTCCTGCATCATCAGCTGCTCCCCAGGCACGCCGGTAATGCGCTTGACCAGCGGGTCTGCTTTCAGTTCACCGTCTTCCGTTGTGTTCAGATTCACACCGGTAAACGTGAGCATATACACCAGCTGCGACACAAAATTGCGCACTTCAGACTGGCGGTCTCTGCTGTAATGCGGATTGCGGAACACGATAATATCGCCGCGGTCATAGCCGCGCATACGGGGAATACCAACCGAGGCAAGCGGGAAGCGCGGCCCGGACACCGTCTTGAACACGGCGACACGGTCGCGTACCAAAAACTCAGGCACCATCGATTCAGACGGTATTTCATAGAGCTGGAGGATAAAAATATTTATGAGCAGCACGGTAAACGCCGCCTGCACAAACGCGTCAATCCATTCAAGCGCCTCAAACAGCACCCGCTTTACCGCAGACCGCCGCTGCCGCGACGCTGTAAGCGCCGCTTCGTATTCCTTCCACTCGGGAATCACGCGGCACACCCGCTTGGGGTTCAAAAGCCAGCACACGGCGGCGGCGCACACCGCCAGCACCGCCCACAGAACAACGGAAACAACGTCAAACGCATAGCCTGTTCCGTGCCGCCCCGCGCGGCGGAGCACAAATACAATCAGGTACACAAACGGCAGATACTGGCACAGCCGCCTGAGAACCGGCGCTCCTGCCGCCTCCCCGCGCCGGACAACCCGCACGTACCCGACATATATACACACGGCGCAGAATACGAGCCCCAGCGCAAACGCCGCAAGCGAAATATCCGCGCTTAATGAAAAGTTCATCGCGCTGAAAATAAAAGACGCCATAAGCAGCGTATACAGTACAATACGCAGTTTCTTCATGACGTACAGTATAGCAAAAAAGGATAAAATAAACTAGAATTATGCAAACCAAATACCGGCGGGAAATATATGAAACCTGTTCTAAACACGGCGGCAGGCCTTGACTTTGTGGAAAACGACGAGGCGCTGTACACGGATCTCTTGACGATATGGCTGTCCGATACGGTTTTCGACAAAGCCGCGGCGGAACGCCTCATACAAAACGGCAATACCGAAGAAGCGGCGAACTATATTCACCGTTTTACCGGTTCTTCCGGACAGATCGGCGCAGAGCGGCTGTATGACGCCGCGCACGAGGCAGAGTTTGTGCTGCGCGGCAAAGCATCGGGCGATATACCTGCGCTGCTTGCGCAGATACAGGCGCTCATTCCTGAGACAAAGCAGGCGATACAGGATTATCTGGGCGGCGCACCCTCCCAGAGCGCCGCGCAAACGCGCGGGTAAAGTTAGCAGCAAGCGCGGCGGCGCAGGCGCCAAGCGGCATATCCCGAAGTTCAGCAATTCGCTTATACACGCACGCAATTGAAAACACTCCCAGCCGCCGCTGCACGGCAGGCGGGTGCGGAGCGTCCGTCTCGGCAAGCAGCCAGCCCGGCTCAAGTTCGGCGGCACACCTGAGCGACTGCTTTCTTCCCAGCACAAGCTCCCTGCCAAGCGAAAAATACGCCGCGACGCCGCGGCGGTGCAGCGACCGCGCTTCTTCAGGCGTGCCGGGGAACGCGTGGAATATCACCGCCGGCAGCGCAGCAAGCAGACGGCTGTCGGCAAATACACGGTCAAGCGCTTTGCGGCAATGCACGGCAAGCGGCAGGCCGAACCGCGCGGCAATTTCAAGCTGCGCGCGCCACACGTCAGTCTGCGCCTGTACTGCCGCACGGTCTGTTTCTTCATAAAAATCAAAGCCCGCCTCGCCAACGCAGCCGATGCTGCCTTCCCGCGCACGGCGCTCCAGATACGGCAGCAGCGCCGTGTCCGGCTGCTGCGGGTGAATACCGAACGCAATAGTTATCAGTTCAGGGTACTGCGCCTGCAGTTTCCGGCAGGCGTCAAGCTCAGCCGCGCTCAGGCAGCACGCGCATACGGGGCAACCCGCGTACGGCCGCCAGCCAGGCAGCTGTCCGATATGAATATGCGCGTCGGCATACAGCCCCTTCATCATGCAAAATACTCCTTATCATGAACCGCGTCTGTACCGACAATAAATACAGAAGCATATCGTTTACCGGCCGAATACAGGTAAAACTGTATTCCGTAGCATACCGCTGTAAAGGAGTATCGATGGATTTTTACGCAATGAAAAGCTTTAATGAATCTGACTATATGGCTATCGTCAAGGAAATGGAAGACGGATTTATCGTGCGCATTGTCCGCGACCGCGACGGCTACGAAGAAGTTACGACCGATTTCATGACAAAGCTGCTGTTTGAAAGCTGCCTGCGCACCGGCTATATCAAAAAAATCGCCGCACCGGCAAAACTCGCGGCTAATTCCTAAGCCCGCATCATTATACCGCACTATCACATCCGTGTATCACGTCCAGAGCCTGCAAAAGCAGGCTCTGGCTGCGCTCAGGCGCAAGCCATCGTATTTCAACCCCTTTGCGCTCCATGCCCCTGAACCACGTCTCTTGCCGCTTGGCAAACTGGCCGATGGCGCGATTCAAACGCGTGTATAATTCCTCCTGCGAGCCGATTTTTCCCTGTAAAAACTCAGCGATAAAGCGGTACTCAAGCCCCAGCCGTTCAAGCCGCTCCCACGATGCCCCGCACTCGTGCAGCCTCTCCACTTCCGCTATCATGCCTGCCTTAAACCGCGCCTTAAGCCGCGCCTCAATGCGGCGGCGGAGCTCGCCGCGCTCAAACGCAATGCCAAGCACAACAGGATGCACCGCGCGCTCGGCGCGGAGCCTGTTGTGCGCCGCCGCTTCGCTTCCCTGCCGCTCTTTTTTGTGCTGCGCAATCTCTATCGCACGCACAAGCCGCTCGCGGTCAAGGATGTCGGTCGTGTTATGCATGAGCCCCTGCTTAAGCGAACGGAAGCGCTCAACGAGTGATTCAAGCGGGAGCTGCGCAAGTTCTGCACGAAGCGCCTCGCTCTGCGGCACCTCGTCCATGTCATAGCCGCGTATCACTGCGTCAAGGTACATGCCCGTGCCGCCGACAATCACCGGCAGCCTGCCGTTTGCGCGCACACGCGAAAACGCCGCGTAAAAATCCCTTTGAAACGCGAACAGGTTATATTCTTCCGTTAAATCTACAATGTCGATAAGATGGTACGCTACTGCTTCCCCGCCGTGCGAAAATTCATCGAGGTCTTTGCCCGAACCAATATCAAGCCCGCGGTACACCTGCCGGCAGTCCGCAGAAATGATTTCCCCGTGCAGCGCGCGCGCAAGCTGCACGCCGAGCGATGTCTTGCCGCTCGCCGTAGGACCGAGCACGGCGACGCAGTCCCGCTTCTGCATTACAGCACCCGCATAATGGCGCATTTAAGGTATTCCGAGCGCTCATAGCCTGAAAGCACCGGATGGTCTGCAGATGCGCCGCGTTTTTCAAGAATCTGCACACGCCGCCGCGCGTCTGCCGACGCGTTCATGAGCATGCCGTAAAAGCGCGCCGAATCAAAGAAATGCGAACACGAACAGCTTACCAGTATGCCGCCTGCGCACAAAAGCTTCATCGCGCGCAGGTTTATTTCTTTATAGCCGCCGTAGGCGCGCTCGATATTCTTGCTGCTTTTCGTAAATGCAGGCGGGTCAAGGATAATCATATCAAAGCGCTCTCCCGACGCCTCATATGAGCGCAGAAGCTCAAACACGTCGGCGCAGACGGCCTGCATCACCTGCCCCATCCGGTTCGCTTCAATGTTTTTTTTGATAAGCGCTGCGGCGCTTTCAGAAATATCGGCCGAAATCACCGATGCAGCACCGCCGCGCGCCGCGTTAAGCCCGAACGCACCTGTGTGCGCGAACGCGTCAAGCACGCGCCTGCCTTTTGCAAGCTGCTGCACCGCAAGCCGGTTCTGTTTCTGGTCAAGGAAATAGCCGGTCTTCTGCCCATTTTCCATATCGACGGCAATGAGTACACCGTTTTCCTTTATCTCTATCGGGAACGCTGTTTTTCCGTGCACCCAGCCGCTCTGCGTCTCAAGCCCTTCAAGCGAACGCACCTGCACATCGCTGCGTTCATAGATGCCCGCCGGGCGGCACACCTCGCGCAGCGCATCAAGCAGTTCTCCGCGGAAGAGTTCGCACGCAAGGCTCAAAAACTGCACCGCAATCCATACGCGCCCGTCCGTACCGCAGTAGCGGTCAGCGATAAAGCCGGGAATACCGTCTGCTTCGGCAAACACGAGCC
>DXHG01000189.1 GCA_019113455.1 Candidatus Treponema faecavium
CCTTATAATTCCATCGCGAGTTTTACGGCGTTATATGCGCCGTCGTAGATGCCCGCGGCTTTGTTTGCGATAATGTGTCTGCAATATAGCTTTATGAGATCGTTTTCCATGATACAGCAGTCAAGAATACGGTGCAGCGCGGTGTCATAATCGGTTTCTATCGTGCTGTCTCCTATTTCCGAGCCGCGTATCGCGCCCCACGCCTCGTGCCGTCCGACGCGGTGAATAAAGAGCTTGGGAACCGGATAATAGGAAAGTTCGCTCGGTTTTGTGATGAGAATATCGCTGATGCGCATGAGCAGATTGGTCGCGTACACGGCGGGAAAAAAATCAGCAAAAAGAAAAATATGTATCGCGCCCTGCACGGGATGCTTCTGTGCGGCCTGTATAAACTGTTCCGTATCGTCCCAGTCCGTGTGCATGACCCATGACAGCCCTGCCTGGCTGAGTCTTTTTTGAAACAGTTCGCACTGCTGCGTATGGTCGCCGAAATTGATAAAAAACTGCGCTTTGCCTGCTTCAAGCGCGTCCTTGCAGTAGAGCGCGATGTCTATAAAGCGCCTGATTTGCGCGCCCGCGCCTCCCATCGTGAGCAGAAACCGCCTGGATTCTCCGTCGGCGGCGCGTCTTAAGCGCAGTTCGCAGTCTTTTTCTATATTATAGACTATTTCGTGGTCGACATAGTGGCCCACCTCGTAAAGCACCTCTTTTGGCAGACAGTGCCGTGCGGGCGTTTTCATATCCATGCCGAAAAACGAACGGTAGCCGGTGTACGCAGAAGGGGACTGCACGGTGTGTATGCTGCCTTCTGCGATATTGAACGCGAGCGGCAGATTGTCCGGCACCAGATTGATAATCGTGGAAAAACCTGCCGAAACCGCGCCGTGCGCCACCCACGGATGCGAACAGATGATAGGCATGTCTTTTGCGATGTGCGTGTACAGCGGCGCGAAAAGCTCTGATAAGCATTTGTTCTGATACGAGACGGAAAGCGGCAGCGCCATTGCCGACGTGATGCGTTCCCAAAAATACGTGTTGAAGCGCTTTGACGTCTGCGATATGCGCGAGGCGAGATTGTACCAGCGTTCAAGCGAGCGTATTGTCTTGGCGCCCGCGGTATCGGGAAAACTGACAAGATCGAACCAGTACGGCGTGAGTCCCAGATGACAGGCGGCGGACATGAGCGCGATAGACATGCGCGCGTGCCCAAAGCCCATGCGTATGGTACCGATGACAATTCCCTGCGGGTCGTCAATATCCCCGGCTTGTGGCGTGTGAGTCTGCACGATGCGCTTTGCCGTAAAGCAGCGGGCGCAGAACGGCTCGTCTTCTGCGGCAAGGAGCGGCGGTGTTCCTGCGGGGAACGCGCGTTCGTAGTGTTTTTTCAGCAGCGCGATCAAGCGCTGCGCGCGCGGCGGAATGGGATTGCCGTACACGGATGCGGGTGTTTTTGTATTCATAAAAAGTGCGGCGTCCGTTACACGCCGAGTTCTTCGTGCCGCGCGCGCATACCGTCGATACAGCGCTGAATGACGTCGGAAAGCTCCATGCCAAGCATATCGGCGCCTTCCTGTATAACGGCGCGGTTACAGCCTGCGGCAAACGCCTTTGTTTTGAATTTCTTGAGGACGGATTTTACTTCCATATCCATGACGCTCTTTGACGGGCGCGCCATTGCGCAGGCGAACACGAGGCCGGTGAGTTCGTCGACCGTGTATAAGACTTTTTCCATGCGCGACACGGGTTCCACATCGCAGCAGAGTTTCCAGCCGTGGCTCTGAACGGCGCGGATAAGCTCGTCGGTGATGCCGGGAAAACGGGCGCGTTCCGCTTCAAGAATTTCTTTTGCCTTACTGCAGTGCGCTTCGGGATATTTTTCAAAGTCAATGTCATGGAGCAGTCCGGCAGTCTGCCACTGCTCGCTGTCTGCTCCTTCCTGCGATGCCCAGTATCCCATGACGGCGGATACGGTAAGGCAGTGCCGCCTGAGCGTTTCTCCTGCAACATAGGTGTTAAGCAATTCATGTGCCTGCGTGATGTTCATGTGAGTACCTCCGCGCGCAAGCATACCATAACGGCCGCCGGTATGTAAATGAATGTCGGTGCCCGTGCGGCGGCGGCACGCGCTTGTTTTTCTTTGCGGGTTTTCTGCAGGGTGATTACTGCGCGGCTTAACAGCCGCTCTGCAAGCTGCCAGGTTTAGGGGCGTATGCCGCTAAACTTGCATGAGTATAGCCGTAAATTTGAGGTACCGCTTCGAGCCTGTTTGCCGTTTACCGGTGAAAAATTTGCCGCTGGCAAACTAAAAATTTGCCGGTGGCAAACTTAAAATTTGCCGTTTATCCGGTAAGAATTTTGCCGATGGCCAGCGAGGCATTTGCAATCGGCAAACTTTTCATTTGCCGACGGCAAACTAAAAGTTTGCCGTCGGCAAGTGCGCCGCTGGCCGCTGGCAAAATTCACTCGGGATAAACGGCAAATATAAATTTTGCCAGCGGCAAATTTTTATTTTTTAAATGGGAAATCTGTCAGCCATCGGCAAACAGGTTTTATTGCAGGCACGTGCCGTCCTGTACCAGGGTTGCGGTGCTTGCGCCGCACGAACTGTACGCAGTGCGCAAAGTATGAGAGCACCCAGCTGTGGGATTCACAAGAAAAGATGCCTTCTTCCCCGGAAAAGCACATTACAGAGAATAACAAAGAAAAAAACATGCGTGCACATGCAGAGAAAAACAGCCTGCGTGCCAAGCGCAGAGTTACTTCCGCAGAGACCTGCGGAGAAAAACCAGCGCGCGTATTGTTGCATTTTTGCAGTTGTGATACACTTAACGCGTCTGTGTGACAAATACATCCGTATTATGACATAAAAGGAGTATCGTATGAACGAGATAAAGGCGAAAGCGCTTGAATGTGCTATTTCTACGCTGGCGGCGCTGCCGGATAATATAAAGGCTGCCTGCCTTGACGAAGACACGTATCAGGAAACGGCAATTACGAATTTTGTAAAAAGCCTCGCTATCCTGTACGAAGAGTATTTGCAGGACACGGCGGAGTAACCTCGGGCTGCGCCGCTCTTCATGCGGCGCGTTTACGGCTGCGTGCAGGCGTGAACGCCGTCCGCGCACGCGAGAAAGTCAAGCCGTCTGTCATGCGGCTGCATCGGAATATGCGGACACAGCTGATACGCGAGCGCGCAGCCGCAGATGCGGACAGACGCCGGAATACGGGCAAAGTATCTGTCGTAGCAGCCTCTGCCGTGCCCGAGGCGTCCGCCGTGCGCGTCGGCGGCGGCAAGCGGCGTGAGGATGAGCGTGCCGTGTGGAATGTCGTCTGCATCGAGCCGCACAAGGCTGCCGTATGGCTCGGCTATGCCGAACACGCCGCGTTCTGTCTGGGAGGCAAGCGTCGTGTCCGCGTTCAACAGGTAAAAATCCATCTGTGTATTTGAATGTACGCGCGGAATGGCGGCTTTTTTGCCGTCGGCAAGCGCCTGCGCTATGACTGCGCCGATGTCGGCTTCTCCGCTGACGGCGCAGTAGGCGAGGATAAGCGGCGCCTGCGTGTATATGCAGTGGCGCAGGATCGCGCTGCAGATCGCTTTGGATTCCAGGGCAAGCTGGCGCTGCTGTGCAGGCTGTCCTGCCAGCGCCGCGCGGCGCGTTTTTAGTTCTTTTCGCAGCAGGACTTTCTGCGCGGCAATATCATCCATATTCTGAAACGCATCATGCACCGGGAACGCTCCGCTTTAGAACTGTTTTGGATCATGTTCCGGCGCGGAATTGTTTCCGAACAGGTATTCCTCATACTTCTGTTTCATGATAACGATGCAGTCTTCAAGGCGCGCGCTGCCGCACACGATGTCTTCTGCAAGTGCGCGGCAGTTCGGCGCGCCGCATGAGCCGCAGTCAAGCCCGGGCAGCGTTTCGGCTATCTGTTCAATGCGTTCCATTCGTTTGCGCGCTTCGGCAAAATTTTCGCTGAGCCTGCGCGCCGGCCGCGGAACAATTTCTTCGTTAAAGCGCACGTCTGCAGGCGATGACTCAGGCGGCGGTATCACGGCGGCTTTTGCCTCCGGAATCGAACTGCACGGGCGCAGCCGTGCGCGGGCGATGGTGTTGGCCTGCGGTACGCTGTGCGTCATCAGCGGTCCGCCGACACAGCCGCCGGTGCAGGCGTCAAGCTCCACAAAGTCGTAGGTGTCAAGCTGTCCGTCTTCGATCGCTTCAAGCGTTTCTATTACCTGCTCAATGCCGCTTGCGCTCAGCCACTGCGGCGGTGTACCCATGCAGCGGCTGACGCAGTGCGCCTCTCCCGTTTCCCTGCACCAGACGGCGCCTGGAGACAGTTCGATGTGCGTTTGCTGCGCCGCGTCTGCATCGTTTTCTTCCGTGAGCCGGCGCAGTATTGACAGCACCGGCAGGTATATGCTGCCTATGCTGAACGCGCCGTCTATCTGCGACGGCTCATAGCCGACCGGTACGCGCACGGCAGTCATTTTTGCCGGACACGGCGAAATAAAGAATATGCCGTGCGTGCCGGGCTTGTCTGAGAGCGCTGTCCTCATGCGGCGCGCCGCGTGCTCCACTGGCGGAATGAGCGGCAGAATATTGTCTATGAGCGCCGGAAATCGTATTTGAATGAGCTTTGTTACTGCAGGGCACGATGAAGAAATAATGGGCCGCGGCGTTGTTTTGTTTTCTTTGAGAAACTGTGCGGTGCGCTGGGATATGGCAAGCGCGTCCTCTGCAACGTCTGCAGTATACGTAAAACCGATCTTTTTCAGCGCGGTGTGTATTTCCGAGACCGTGTATATTTCTGAAAACTGCGTGTAAAATGCCGGCGGTATCAGCACGGTTGTCCGGTCAAAATTGGAAAGCACGGAAATGTCCGGGGATGAGGCGTATTTTGCCTTTGACTGACAGCGGCGGATACACTCCCCGCAGTCTATGCAGCGTTCGTCAAGAATATGCGCTTTGCCGCCGCGCACCCGTATCGCTTCTGCCGGACATGATGTAACGCAGACAGTACAGCCTTTGCAGCGTTCCTCATAGAGTTTTACTGAATGATAAGGTGAAATACCGGTATCCATATGTTTATGCTGATTCTCCATCGATTAGTATTTTCATCGTTACGGTCGTTCCTCTGCCGGCTGCCGTGTCTATCGTCATAAAGTCTGCGTTCCGTTTCATGTTCGGCAGTCCCATCCCGGCGCCGAATCCGAGTCCCTGCACCGCCGGCGGTGCGGTTGAGTAGCCTTCCTGCATTGCCTTGTCGAGGTCGGGAATACCCGGCCCGTGATCCTGCATGATAATTACTATCTCCGCATCTCCTATATCGATGTCGGCAGTCCCGCCGCCGGCATGTACCACCATGTTCATTTCAGCTTCGTACATTGCAACCGCGGTCCGCTTGATAACGGCGGCGGGTACTCCGAGCTGCTTGAGTTTCTTTTTTATGTCTGATGATGCGCTTCCCGCAGTGGCAAAATCAGTGCCGGAAACATCATAGTGGAATTTCATGCGGGAGCCGCCTTTTTTATTCGTCTTCTGCGGATGTTCCTGATAATCCTGCTTCGTAGAGTTTGCCGCACGCGGTAAACATGGGCAGGTTAGTCTGCAAGACTGCAATTTCCATTTCTTCGGCCAGGTCGAGCATATCCTGATTGGGCTTTTTGCCCCGTACAAAACAAACCGCGCTGATGTCCATCAGATTTGCCGTCCTGATGACCTGCACGTTTATGAGTCCGGTGAGCAGCAGTCCCTGCCCGTGAAAGAAAGCCATTACATCGCTCATCATATCTGAACCGCAGGCGGAGACAATTTCTTTGTCTGCCTGTGCTTTGCCTGAAAGTATTGCAGCGTCTATGATTTGTGCCGCCTGTGCAATCGTCATGGTGCGCTCCTTTTCATAAATTACGAAAATAGTACGGTACGCTTATAGTACCACGGCGCATACTGCTGGGCAAGTACCGTATTCTGGGGAGTTTCAGCCTGCGGCTGGAGCGTCAGTGCGTGCAGCGAGCGTGCCTCCCGCTCCAGATCTCACCTTTTTCTCCAAACGGGGGCTTGGAGCGGGATTTTACTGCACTGCTCAAAATCCGCCTGCGAAGCGAACGCAGGGCTGCTTTGCAGCCGTGTGTGCGCAGTATGCAAGAATATCTTTTTTCTTTACTTTTACGCTTTTTTACTATATGATACAGCAGATAGCTATATATATAGTAAAGAGACTGCTGTAAGAATGAATTGCTCTGTATTTGTCAAAAGCATATGCGCGGCGTGTTTTTTCTTGTGTTTCGGCCTGTGTCTGCATAGCGAGGCGGCACCGCCGCGCTCGATAAAAATCGGTTATTATCAGAACGACGGATTCAGCGGGTATGATGAAGCGGGCAATTTAAGCGGTTATGCGTTTGATTATCTGACCGGCCTGCAGCGGTATCTTGAGCGGGATTTTGCGTTTATAGAAAATATATCGTTTGCAGAAAGCCTTGATATGCTTGCAAGAGGCGAGCTTGACATTGTTGCCGGCATTAAAAAAACGCCTGAGCGCGAGCGGCTCTATGCGTTTTCAGACTGGGCACTCGGCAGCGCGTATACGGCGCTTTCGGTGAGGAGCGATGACAGCCGCTGGCGGTACGGCGATTATGCGATGTTTGCTGGGATGAAAGTCGGCGTTGTGTCGGGTTCTTCCTGCAGGGAACAGTTCAGCGAATTGTGCTGTGAACAGGGAACGGACGAGCCTGAATATGTGTCTTATGAGACATACGGCGAGCTGCGCCGAGCGCTGCATGAAACAAAAGAAATAGACGCCGTGCTTGGGACAACGTTCCGTTCCCTTGCAGGGGAAAAAATCGTGCTGCACTGCTCGTTTGATTCGTATTATATTGCCGTAAACAGACAAAACATCGACCTTCTGCGGGAACTCAACGCGGCGCAGCGGCAGCTGCAGGTGTATAACGCGCATTTTATCAGCAATCTTGAACAGACATACGAGACAAGCGGCAGTTTTGACGATATTGTGCTGACAGCGGAAGAAGCGGAATTTATCAGACGCAATCCTGTTGTGCAGGTTGCGGCGATGGATCAGTGGTATCCGATATTCTATCTCGAGCATGGCAGACCCGCCGGTATTCTTGTTGATGTATATGAGCGCCTTGAGCAGGTGCTCGGCATCACGTTTGACATACACGTGTGCCGTACTATCAGCGACGCGCAGGCCATGCTTAACCGCGGCGACTGCGCAGTGTATATGGGAACATTCGGTTCCGATAACTGGGCGCTTGAAAAAGGGATGCGGCTCTCGTCGGGCATTATTGCAACAAATCTTTCGTATATAACAGCGCGCAGTGCGTCTGACATCTATCAGGGCGGGTACGTCTGTGCTGTCGAGCGCGATTCGTATATATCGAATATCGCGGCGCAGTACACTGACAGGCTGCTGTTCTGCGATACGATAGAAGCGTGTGTGGAAGCCGTTCACTCTGGAGCCGCCGACGCCGCCGTTATAGAAGCGGTATGCGCTATGTATCTGTCGCAGGAGCCGCGGTATCGGAACCTGCGCTTCCATTCTTTGCAGGAAGACCCGTTAAGTCTGCGCATCGGAGTGGCGTTTGACAGCAATGAAACGCTGTATTCTGTCCTAAACAAAGGTATTTTAAGCCTGCCTCATTCATTTATTGCGCAGTGTGTGTACAAGTATCAGATGCGCGCTCCTGACTATACGATTACCGACGCACTGTATCTGCACCCTGTGGAATCTCTTGTGATAGCGATCGTGTGCGTCTGCACCGTTATACTGATTGTCTTTCTGTTCCTTGTGCTGAGGCTGCGGTACAGGCACGCAGCTCTGCTTGAAGAGAAGAACCGTGAGCTGACGGAGACTGCCGCCCGCGCCGAACAGGCTGCGGCTGCGAAAAATGAATTTCTTGCGTCTATGAGCCACGATATCCGCACGCCGCTTAATATCGTACTGGGAATGGAGCAGATTGCGCTGGCTCATGCCGGCGATGCAGCTGTTGTTTCCGCGTCTCTTGCAAAATCGCAGAAATCGGCAAAATATCTGCTTTCGCTGCTCAACGATATTCTTGAAAAGACGAAACTTGACAGTCAGAAGCTGACGCTGCATTACAGCACGGTGTTTCTATCTGAGCCGTTGAATGAATTATGCGAAAACTGTATGCACCTTGCCGTTGAAAACAATATACGGTTTTCATACGACATTGCAGCTCTTTCAGGCGTGCTGTGCCGGACGGATGCAGAACACACAGTGCAGGCGCTCAGAAACGTGCTGATAAGTATGTTCCGCACTGCCGAACCGGACAGCGGTGTTGTGTTTGCTGTGTCCAGCCGTGAATCAAAACATACCGGCTCACCGCCGTGTTTTTTATTTACCGTCTCTGTTTCTTCGTGCGCCGGAGAGTTGGCTATACAGCAGCTCTTTGATCCGTTTCCGCAGTTCGCTTCTGCGCGCAATCAAACCGGCGCGCCGTCTTCTGCGGGAATCGGGCTTTCGATAGCAAAGCAGCTGCTTGCCGCCATGCAGGGAACGCTTGCAGTAACCGGCGGCGCTGGCGGAAGCTGCGTGTGCACGGTTTCGCTGCCGCTTGAAGTTGTTTCGGTTCGCGCCCGCACCGATGAGCGCGAGGCTGAGGACGTACTTCCCGATTACACTGGGAACAGGGCGCTTATTGTTGAAGACAACGAGCTCAATCAGGAAATACTGCGGGAAATACTTGAGACGCTTGGTATTTCATGCGAGACAGCCAGCAACGGCAGGGAAGGACTTGACAGGTTTTCGGCAGCTCCTGTTGGAACATTCAACATTATTTTTATGGATATCCGTATGCCGGTGATGGACGGCTACGAATCAGCAGCCGCTATCCGCGCGCTTGACCGGCAAGATGCGCAGGACATCCCAATCGTGGCGGTGTCTGCCAACTCGTTTGCCGATGACAGAGAGAAGTCTCTTGCTGCAGGGATAAACCGTCATCTGGAAAAGCCTATTCAGCTGCACGAACTTATGGATGCGCTGCATGAGTTCGTGCAGAAACCGTAAGACGCGGTCTCCGCGTGAGCCGCCGCGTTCCGGCAGCTCAGGCGCTTGCAATGGGCGCAAAAAATAGTGATACTGTAAGGGTTAAGTACATAAGAAGATTTGAGAGGTAAACATGGCGCTGACGCTTGCTGAAAAAATTATCCAGGAACATCTTGTGCATGACGCATGTAAAGAAACGGTATGCGTGCGGGGCACGCCTATTGAGCGGGGTGCGCATATCGCCGTTCGCATTGATCAGACGCTTACGCAGGATGCGACCGGAACAATGGCGTACCTGCAGTTTGAAACAATCGGTATTCCGCGCGTGCGCACGGAATTGTCCGTGTCGTATGTCGATCACAATACATTGCAGACTGATTTTAAGAATATGGACGATCACCGCTACCTGCAGAGCATTGCGGCAAAATACGGTCTGTGGTTCTCGCGTCCGGGAAACGGCATCTGCCATCAGGTGCATCTGGAGCGGTTCGGCGTTCCCGGAAAGACGCTGCTCGGTTCCGATTCCCACACGCCGACGGGCGGCGGCATCAGCATGATGGCTATCGGCGCGGGCGGTCTTGACGTTGCTGTCGCGATGGGCGGCGGCGCATTTCATCTGGCAATGCCGAAAATATACGGTGTGCGTTTAACGGGCGCGCTGCGCAAAGGCGTGAGCGCAAAGGACATTATCCTTGAGCTTTTGTCGCGCGAAACGGTAAAAGGCGGTGTCGGCGCTGTGTATGAGTATTTCGGCAGCGGTGTTGCGTCTCTGACGGTGCCGCAGCGCGCGACGGTAACAAATATGGGCGCGGAGCTCGGCGCGACGTTCAGTATTTTTCCGTCTGATGAAACGACGCGCGCGTTCCTTGACGTGATGGGCCGCGGCGATGTGTGGTCCGAACAGAAAGCGGACGAGGGTGCGGCATACGATAAAGTGATAGAAATCGATTTGTCTTCGCTTACGGCACGCGCGGCGTGTCCTCATTCCCCTGACGCCGTACAGCCGGTGTCAGTACTTGCGGGAACTCCGGTAACGCAGGTGTGTATCGGCTCCTGCACGAACAGCTCGCTTGACGATCTTGCCGCCGCTGCGGCAATTGTGCGCGGCAAACATATCGCGCCGAACGTTGAAGCAGGCATTGCGCCGGGAAGCCGAGCCGTGCTGCTGATGGCAGAAAAGGCCGGTATTCTCGGCGATCTTATCCGCGCGGGATTCCGGATTCTGGAATCGGCGTGCGGTCCCTGCATCGGTATGGGGTTTGCCCCTAATTCACAAGGCGTGTCGCTGCGTACGTTTAACCGGAACTTTAAGGGGCGGAGCGGCACGGCGGACGCGGGCGTGTATCTTGTGTCGCCCGAGACCGCCGCCGCATCTGCCGTTGCGGGCGTTATCACTGACCCGTCGTCGTGCGCGTATGAGGATGCGTGCTGGACTGCGCAGGGCAGGGTGAGCCTGCTTTCTGGAAATGATGCGCGGCTTTCGCTTTCCGATATTACCGCGACGGCGAAAGACGACGGCATGCTGATTGCGCCGCTTTCTGAAGCGGAGGCTGCTCGGATTGAGATTATCCGCGGTCCCAATATCAAGCCATGCCCTTCTGCTGCGGCGCTGGGCGAAACACTGTCAGCGCCGGTGCTGCTTAAGGCTGGAGACAATATCACGACCGACGATATTATGCCAGCCGGCACAAAGGTGCTCCCGTTCCGTTCAAATATCCCTGAAATAGCGAAGTTTACGTTTGAACGCATCGACGCTGATTTCTATAAGAAAGCAGAACAGGCAGGCTTTTCCGGCTGCGTTGTCATTGGCGGTGAAAATTACGGTCAGGGGTCTTCACGCGAGCACGCAGCGCTGGGGCCAATGTATCTGGGCGTGCGCGCCGTTATCGCAAAATCGTTTGCCCGTATTCATAAGGCCAATCTTATCAATTTTGGTATTCTGCCGGTTGCGTTCGCCGACGGCGGAGCGTATGACTGTATTGCTGAACAAGACGTCATTGAAATTACGAATATACAGCAGGCGCTTGAGTCGGGCTGCGATTTTGTGCTGCGGCGGATTCGCGGTTCTGACGTGTATGAGTTTACCGGCAGCAATACGCTTGACGTGAGAAGCCGCGCGATACTGCGCGCGGGCGGTCTTGCTGCATACACGCGGCACGGGGGGCAGTAACAGTCATGCTGCAGGATGCTCCGGCTGAAAACCGCAACGCTGTACGGGATCCGCTGTGGAAGCACGTCTATGTGGACGACGCGCTGAGCGAGGCGCTGCTGAGCGCGCCGTTTATGCGCCTTACGCGCATTTTGCAGCTTGGCCCGACGCATCTGGTGTATCCGGGGGCTACACATACGCGGGCCGCTCACTCAATCGGCGTGTACAGCGTTGCCTGCCGGCTGCTTGACGTGCTGCGCGCGCGCGGCGCTGACTCGTGGACAACGCCGTGCGGCTGCGCGTCTTTCCGCGCCGCGGCGCTGTTTCACGATTTGGGTCATTTCCCATATACCCATTCGCTAAAAGAGCTGCCGCTTGCAAGTCATGAGTCGCTTTCGGCAGAAGCTGTGCTGAGAGAGCCGTTATGTACGCATATACGGCGTTCCGGCGGAGCCCCTGAACAGACGGCGGCAATCATTGATGCGGCGATTGCCGCTGATGATACAGAGACGCTGTTCTTCCGGCGGCTGTTGTCCGGCGTGCTTGATCCTGACAAAATCGATTATCTGAACCGCGACGCCTATTTCTGCGGTGTACCGTACGGTATTCAGGATACAGACTATATTTTTGCGCAGCTTTTGCCTGACAGGGATAAGGGCGTTGTGCTTGAGTCCGCGGCGCTTTCCGCCGTAGAAAATGTGCTGTTTTCAAAATATCTGATGTACCGTTCCGTGTATTGGCACCGGCAGGTGCGGGTTGCAACGGCGCTCATGAAAAAAGCCGTGTTTGCCGCGCTTGAGCGCGGGCTGCTGCGTGCCGAACAATTATATAACGCGGATGATTATGCAATTCATGCACTGCTTGCGCGGCATGGCGGTTCAGCAGCGTTCCCTGAATACGGGTGCGCGCAGGCGGTGCAGAGCGGCAGGCTGTATCATATTATATATGAAGTTCCGTTTGATGACGGAAACAGCCGCCATCGCATACTGGAGCATATGCGCGAGCGCACCGAAGCAGAAGCACGGATAGCGGAGCGTCTTGGTATTGCGCCGCATCAGCTTGTGATTGACGTACCGGAACGCATTTCTTTTGAAAGCTCGCTTTGGATATGCGATGAAGGGGTTTCGTTTGCGGAGAGCTCAACCGTTTTTTCTTCTGAAACAGTCGCATCTTTTACCGGAACGCTGCGGAAAATCAGATGCGCGGCAGCGGTTCCTGTCGGCAAAGACAGTAAAACTGTGATTGCGGATTTTATCTAAATAGATTATAATGCGGTGAATAAGGGGGTTCCATGACCATTCACAATATTCTTGAAGAACAGGTTATTTCGCGGGTAAATGAATTATTTGAGCAGGTAAAATCGGCAAAGCCCTCTTGGTTTACCTGCGACTGCGAATTGTGCCGCATGGATGCGATGTGCTACGTACTGAACCGTATGCGCCCGCGGTATGTGCTTTCCGGACGCGGTCTGACGTTTCATAATGCGGAGGATGGTTTACAGCTGAACGCGGATATTGACGCGCTTGCCATGGAAGGAATCAGGCTTGTGAGCGGTGCAAAACGCCCGTATCACGACTCGTATGCCAACAAAAAAGTGGATGTGGATGACATTCACCCGTCGTATAATTTTCCGACGTTTGTCGGTACGGTGTATGACGGTTCAACGTTTGAGTCGCTTGCTGATGTGCAGATCAGCCTGATGCAGCAGGGAAAACTGGTAACGATGATGGATGTTACGTGGTCAAATCCGTGCAAGACGGTCGCTTCTACTGCGGGCAATTATTCATTTTGGGTAAAGCCTGTTGACGCTGACGAGGCCGGCAAGAGTTCTGTATTTAGTTTTACGCTGAAGTTTGAAGCGAACGGCTATGATTCTATATCATATTCGTTTGATGTGCCGGTGATTAGCGAGAACAGAATCAGAACGGAACCCAATTCCGTAAATGCCGTAAAGATCAAGGATATGTATTTATTCCCGCTGGAAGCATAACTGAAAATGGATGGATTCAACTCGTTTGAACGTCTTGTAGCAGGCATTTCAAAAGACGAACGCATTGCGCTTTTAAAAAAATTACAGGAATCTGTCGATCCTGATTCACAGATATTGGAATCCCCGATACATCCGGTGCACGCGGACGGCGGCGATATAGAAACATGGCTTAAAGAAGAGTCGTTTTTGCTGCGCATCTGGCTGTATATTAAGGCACTGTTCTCTAATACCGCAGTAGGCGCGGTGTATAATAATTATCTGCTGTCTAACGAGGCTAAGGTTATCGGCAAAAAGTATCCCGGGCTGTTTGATTACCGCCGCCGTATGCTGTTGTCGCCGTTTTACGAAAAACTCACGGAGCTGAAGCGTGCCGCCGATTTCTTTGCGCCGGTAATCAGTGGTCTTGAAAATGACCCGGGGAGTTTTTATGTGTTTTTAGGCTCTCTGGTGACGCCTGATATATCGGTGCGGATGTCGGCAGAGGCCGATCCTGAAGCACTGCCGCTTTCGCGGGAGGTATCTGCCGAGCTTCGCGCTTCCATGGTGCGCAAGATGGAAGAAATATTGCAGACGATTCCTTCTGAGCAGCGAAACGCGATATACGCGGCCATTAAGGGAATTGAATGGCTGCGTCAGTTTGTGCGGCTGCCGTTTGAGCGCTTTATCGCATCGTTTTCAACGGCACTTGATCCGACATACACGTGCTCATTCGATGCAGTAACAACGGAGATTGCGTCGTTTGCGCGCGTGCTGTGCAACGGCCCTCGCATCTGCCCTGAAATATTAGAAAGTTTTTATCTATTTTCTGCCGATAACTGCTTATTTGAAACTGAGAACGAAGTGCCGTCTGCACAGGAATATATAGAAAAAGCTGCTGCGCAAGTATCTATTATTAAGATGTTCATTACCACTGTTCCGCTGCGGTCTCTTGGCTGCTTTGCTTACCAGGCAGCTTCATGGCAGCCCGGGCAGCCGGATGGTGCGGAAGACTGGTTTGTCAAATATAAGGCGCGCTGGAAAAAATGGTTTGACGAGCGCTGGACGCAGTGGCTCGCAGATAGAAAAAAAGAAGCCGTGCGCATAAAAATGAACGAAGCGTTCGGTATTGCGATATTCCCGCTGATACCGCACCGGCCGTGGTCTTCCATGTGGGGCGGACTTTCGTTCCCAAACGAATACGCGCTCGGGTTTCTCTATACATTCATGAAAAGAATATATACCGGCTATAGCCCCGTGCTGAAAATACTTTCGCTTGAAGGTGAATTCTACCAAAAAGATAATCGCGTTGAGTTTACTGACGGCTGCAATGAACTGAACCGCATCAATACGCTGCTTGACACGATTGACGGCAAGCTGCTGCCCGAAGGCGAGTACGGTTCCGTGTTCAGCCGCTATAACGACGAACATATGCGGACAATTCAGGTGCAGGCAAAGATAAACGCGCTTGTTGATACGATAACGACAGAGACGTCGGTAATAATCGCGCAGTTCTGCGACACCGCCCGCCTTATGCTTCTTATTCTCGGCGGCATCATGGCTGAAAAGCGCGACACCCGCTATGATTCACTCATAAATCTGACCAGTATTCAGGGAAAAGACAATCAGGCGTTCAGAAAAAAACTGGCTGACATACGAACCGGCTTTGAAAACGCGCTCAATATCATGAAAGAACTTGAAACAATCGCTGCACCTCCCGGTCTTTCATAATACAGCTGATGCATACGGTCTCTCTCTTTTCCGAAAACGGTTATCCGCTTGTACGCAGCGATACGTATGTGCTGTTCCCCTTTATCCGGCACGGCGAGGCGCTTGCAGGCGGTTCTCATCCGTGCTGCGGCATTACGCTGAAAAAAGCCGGTTCCATGCGCTTTAGGTGGAATGAAGCAAATCCCGTGCGCGGCCGATTCTTTTCTCAGCTTGGCGCAGCGGAGCGTATTGTTCCGCTTGAACTGATACATTCCCGCATCGTGTATGCGGCGGCGGAACAAAACAGCACGGAAGGCATGCAGGGCGACGGCATTATAAGCGTGAACCGAGCTCTTGTGCTGTCAGTAACGGTTGCCGATTGTGTTCCTGTCTATTTATATGACCCCGTGTCAAGCTGTTTCGCGATGCTTCATTCAGGATGGAAAGGCACCGGCATTGTGCAGGACGCGCTTGCCGCCGCCGAGCGCTCTTTTGGTTCGCGCGCTGCTGATTTCTGCGCCGTGATCGGGCCGCATATTCAGCAGTGCTGCTATACCGTTGACGGCGCGCGAGCGTCTTTTTTTTCAGAACGCTTTTCGCCTGACTGTGTGTCGTACGATGAAGAAGGCGGCGCACACCTGTCTCTTGCTGCGGCGAATACCGCATTATTGACGGCGTCCGGCGTGCCTGCTGATAATATCGTGCATGTGTGTGACTGCACGTGCTGCGACGGCCGGTTTGGTTCGTTCCGGCGCGAAGCGGCGCATCTGCCCGACAGCCTGCCGCTTGCGGAAAAAACACGCCGCTTTACCGCAATGGCTGCGTTCTGCGGCTTTATCTAAGCGCGTTTTCTGATTCCTCACACGCCCCGTTTATGCATCGGCAGGCATGATTCTGAAAAACAGCACTCTTTTATAGTTCTGCGATACCGCGTTCTCGTAAAAAACACAATGGGCAAAATATGAAATTTGCCGCTTGCTTTTACGCAGCCGCGTATACCGCACAAACTCAAGGCAGCACATGAGTACAGAGCTGCTGCGATGTCAGAGACTTGCCGTGTCGCAGCACCCTGCGTGCGCTAAGCAGGGTGCTGGAAGGGAGTGAGCTCGCTTACTGCTCGGACTAACGCCTTGCAGTAAGCACGAGCAGACCGCAGGTCTGCGACTAAACCCGTTTCTGAAGCAGCGGTTTCTCTTTCTCCCCCAAAACAAATTATAGAGAATAATAAAGAAAAACAGTTCGCGTGCACACGCAGAAATATCTCGCGGAGACCGCGGAAAAACAAAGCGTGCGTGTACACGCAGCAGCAATCCTGCAGAGAACCTGCAAAGAAAATAAGCCGCGTGCTCAAGCGCAACGCCGCCTTTGCGCTGTGGTTTTTTTTTCCTGTTTCTGGTACTATACGTATCGTTTATATCACTTGAGGAGTGCATATGGCTGATGCGAAATTAGTATGCCGCGAGGCGGTGCTGCGCGCGCTGCACGAGCTTGCACAGACGCTCGCGGCTGGCGGAATTGAAATTGACAGTGCAAAAATATTGATAGAAACGCCGCCGGATCCGGCGTTAGGCGATATAGGTGTTCCCATGTTTCCGTTTGCAAAAACATTCCGCATGGGGCCTGCGGTGATTGCCGAAAAGATTGCGGCGTTGCTGAATGAGCAAGATGAGGCTGCCGCGCTCGGTACATTCGCCGCCGCAGGGCCGTATGTGAACGTGCGTCTTGATAAATCGGGTGCAGGCAGAGATATTCTTTCGCGGATTGCCGAACAGGGCGGCAGTTACGGGACAGCCGCCGGCGGCAAGAGCGCTCTGGCGGGCAGGCGCGTGATGATAGAGTTTTCAAGCCCCAATACAAACAAACCGCTGCATTTGGGGCATCTGCGAAACGATGCGCTGGGCGAAAGCGTATCCCGTATTCTCAAAGCAGCCGGAGCCGAAGTATTCAAGGTGAATATCATCAATAACCGCGGCGTTCATATCTGCAAATCAATGCTTGCGTACATGAAATTCCATCAGGCTGCCGGTGATACGCCCGAATCACTGGGAGTTAAGAGCGACCGGTTTGTCGGAGACTGCTACGTTGAGTTCGATGCGTACAGCAGGCAGCACGCAGAAGCAGAGGCTGAGGCGCAGTCACTGCTGGTCAAATGGGAACAAGGCGACGAGCAGGTGCGCGCGCTGTGGAAGCAGATGAACGAGTGGGCAATCAGCGGCATTGAACAGACGTACAGGCGGACGGGTGTTTCGTTTGACAAGCTGTACTATGAAAGCGACACATATCTGAAAGGCAAAGAAGAAATCCTTGACGGGCTTAACCGCGGCCTGTTTTATCGTGAGGCAGACGGTTCCGTATGGGTCGATCTTGCAGAAATAAACCTTGATAAAAAAGTATTGCTGCGAAAAGACGGTACGGCGCTCTATATAACGCAGGACATCGGCACCGCGATATACCGCCACAACGACTGGGATTTTAATCAGCTGGTATATGTTGTCGGCAATGAGCAGCAGTATCATTTTAAGGTATTATTCTATGTGTTAAAAAAGCTGGGCTACAGCTGGGCTGACAATCTGTATCACCTGTCATACGGCATGGTAAATCTGCCGGAAGGCAAAATGAAAAGCCGCGAAGGCACAGTGGTAGACGCCGACGATCTTATCGACAGCCTGCGTGCCGGCGCCATTGAGGAAATCAGCACGAAAGGTCGCGAAGAAGCTGTCGGCGACCCGTATGCTGTCGCAGAAAATATTGCCGTCGGTGCGCTGCACTACTATCTGCTGCAAACATCCCCGGCAAAGGATATGCTTTTTAACCCTAAGGAATCGCTTTCGTTTAACGGCAATACCGGTCCGTATCTGCAATATATGGGCGCGCGCATTTCATCGATACTCAAAAAAGCGCAGGCGGAAGGTATCCTTCCTGCGGAACCTGCGGAAGCAGCAGAGCTGCTCTCTTCTGAGTATGAATGGGAACTTGTGAAGCTGCTTGGCGGGCTTCCCGATATAATTGTAAAGGCGGCTGAAAACCTTGACCCGTCGCTGATTGCCGGTTACCTCTATGATGTTGCAAAGTCGTTCAGCCGGTTTTATCACGAGTGTCCGATTATCGCAGCTTCGTATCCGGCGCTTTCCCGCGCGCGTCTTACACTTGCGGTATGTACGCGCACCGTGCTTAAAAACGCGATGCAGCTGATACTCGTGCCTTTTTTGGAGACTATGTAGCGCATTGTGCGCCACAACGCGGAATGAAATAATGTAATCGGGTATATTAGCGACTATTATAAAAATTTTTTTCTCTTAGTTTATTGACATTTCTGAAGTTTTGTTATATAGTACAGCCAGACAGGCAATGAGCCCTATTGCCTGTCTGACGCACACACTTTTAGTACTTGATGCATTGTTCGTATCATGTAGTTTCCTCTTGGCGAAAGCCGAACGCACACAAAAAACTACGACTGCCCATCCCACCGGCGAATAATGCATCAAGTGCTTTTTTTTCTATTTACAGCAGTATATCAATATCTTCCCGACATCAGTTTTGTTGTACAGCCTTGTACCGCAAGGTTGTGTTATTGAGAAAAAATCTCTTTGCAGGCCGTTATTTTCGCGGCGGTTTGTATTGACTAACACCGCGTGTTAGCATATTCTTACAGCTGAAAGTTAGATTTATGCAACTGGTAAGGAGGTCTGTGTATGCCGCTTGCTCTGGCTGGTGTTGGTGAAAAAAGAACGATTAAATCATTTGTTGGTGATGAACAGGCAGCGCGTCATCTGTGCGATATGGGGTTTGTCGCCGGAGAACAAGTTGAAATTCTCAGTGAAAGCCCTGCCGGCTTGATTCTGCTCGTAAAAGGCGTGCGGGTAGCCGTAAACCGCGGTCTGGCGCAGCGCATTATGGTTGCGTAATGGGAGGCGAATATGACTATATGCGACTTAAAACCGGGACAGCGGGCAAAAGTAACCGCTGTCGGTTCCGAAGGTGTTTTTAAGCGGCGGGTATTTGACATGGGTATTACGCCCGGCGTTGAGGTAACCATGATCAAAACCGCCCCGCTTGGCGACCCTGTTGAAATAGAACTGCGCGGGTATCACTTGTCTTTGCGCAAGGCGGAAGCCATGCAGATAGAAGTGCGGTGATTTTTTTTTTCGCTGTATGTTAGCTTTTGCTAATGGTTGGCAGTGAAAACATATCTTGAAAGAAAGCGAGAAGGAGCTGTGTTATGAAATATACTGTCGCGTTGGCCGGCAATCCGAATTGCGGCAAAACAACGCTTTTTAATGAACTGACCGGTTCCCGCCAGCATGTGGGAAACTGGCCGGGCGTAACGGTAGACAGGAAAGAAGGAGAATACAAGAAAAACCGTGATATCCATATACTGGATCTTCCGGGCACGTATTCGCTTTCTCCGTATTCTGCGGAAGAAACAATTGCCCGCGACTATATTGTAAAGGAACGGCCCGACGCGGTTATCGATATTGTTGACGGAACCGCCATTGAGCGCAATCTGTATCTGTCGCTGCAGATTCTTGAGACAGGTGTTCCGACGGTAATTGCGGTCAATATGATGGATGAAGTACGCGCTTCCGGCGGCGATATAGACTGCGCCAGGCTCTCCGCGGAGCTCGGCGTGCCGGTCGTGCCGGTTGTCGCGAGGGAAGGCAGGGGCATTGACGAGTTGATGACCGCGGTTATTGACGTGATAGAAAAAAAACAGACGCCGCCGCAGAAAAAGCTCTATGAGCCGTCAGACAGCGAAGACGTTATTGCCGACAAACGCTATACCTACATAGCGCAGGTTGTGCAGAAAGCAGTAAAAAAAGCCGCCGCACGCAAAGAAACAAGGAGCGACCGCGCCGACCGGATCCTTACAAACCGCTGGCTCGCGCTGCCGATTTTTGCCGTAATCATGTATATCATGTTTGCGTGCACGTTCAGTGAAGATAGCTTTTTGTTCATCCCCGGCCTGCAAAGCCCGGGTGTGTGGCTTGCCGGTCTTGTAGAGACCGTGTGGGGCTGGCTCACGGATATTACCGCCAACGCCTTGATCGCCGCAGGGGCGGCTGACTGGGCGTATGGCCTCGTTATTGACGGTATTTTCGGCGGTATCGGCGGCATCTTGAGCTTTATGCCGCTCGTGCTCGTGCTGTACCTGCTTATGTCTTTCCTTGAAGACTCAGGCTACATGGCGCGCGTTGCGTTTGTGATGGACCGCATTTTCCGCCGGTTCGGGCTTTCCGGCAAAGCGTTTATTCCTTTTTTGATGAGCTTTGGCTGCGGCGTTCCGGCACTGATGGCGACACGGACGCTTGAAAGCGAAAAAGACCGGCGCATCGCCGCGGTTATTACAACGTTTATGCCCTGCGGCGCAAAACTGCCTATTTTGGCGATGTTTGTTGCGACGTTCTTTGCCGGTTCCAACCAGACGCTCGTGATGTTCTCGCTGTACTTTCTTGCGATTGTGGTTGCCATACTCGTGTCGCTCTTTCTTAACGTTGTCGTATATAAATCGGAAACATCCAGTTTCCTTATGGAATTGCCGCAGTACCGTATGCCGACGCTGCGCAGCGTTGTGTATCACGCATGGGAAAAAGTAAAAGGTTTTGGAAAAAAAGCCGGTTCAATTATTCTCGTTTCGACAATTTTGATATGGGTGCTGTCCAACTTTAACATCAATTCGTTCAACGGCGTCAATAAGGCGCAGAGCCAGGTGCTTGCCGCCGACGGCAGCGTTGAACAGGCGGGCACCGTCATGTGCAGCATGGACGACAGCTTCCTTGCTTCGCTTGGCGGCGTGATTGCGCCGGTATTCAAACCGCTCGGCTTTGGCGAATGGCGGCCCGCAGTCGGCATCGTTACCGGCTGGATTGCAAAAGAAATGGTTGTCGTAACGTTCTCGCAGCTGTATGCCGATGACGTAACGCCTGAGTACCTCGCCGATTTTTTCGCCCCGTATGCTCCTGCGGAACTTGAGGAACTGGGATTTGAAGGCGGCGTGTATGACGAAGAAACGGCGGCTGCCGTCTATTCGGAGACGATTCTTGCCGAGGGCGGGGATTCAAATGCACTGCCGAGTATGCACAACGATATACAGACAAAAGGCGCGGCGTATGCCTATATCATGTTCAACATCTTCTGTATGCCGTGCTTTGCGGCAGTTGGTGCGATGCGGCGCGAGCTGCAGACGTGGGGCAGGACGGCAAAAGCGGTCGGCATACAGATGGCGGTCGCCTATATCGTTGCGCTGCTGTGCAATGTGGTGGGAATGATTATCGCGTAGCATGATTGTCTATGGCTGATGCAAACGAAAGGATCGATGTGGAGGCGAGAATTGAACAGATTGCCGCACTGATACATGAGCGCGGCGGCCGAATGACAGAGCAGCGGCGGACGCTGGTCAAGGTAATTCTTGAAAACCCGTGCAGTACCTGCAAAGAACTGTTTTATCTGTCGCGCAAGATAGATAAAACAATTGGCCGCGCCACCGTGTACCGGACAATTAAAATGCTTGACGACTGCGGTGTGCTGACCGGCAGGCTCATACGCGTCGCTGATATGTAATATGTACCGCTTTATAGGTATAGGATAGTAGTGTAAAAGGGAGGTCTGTCAGACCTCCCTTTTTTTGCGCACCGCCGTTTGAGAATTTGCCGGCGGCAAAAGATATGCCGTTTAAAAAATAAAAATTTGCCGCTGGCTAATTTTACATTTGCCATTGGCTAAATTTTATTTTGCCATGTATCAGACATGAATTTTGCCGATGGCCAGCGGCGCACTTGCCGATTGCAAATTTTCAGTTTGCCGTCGGCAAATGAAAAGTTTGCCGATTGCAAGTGTCTCGCTGGCCGACGGCAAGTTTCTTACCGGATAAACGGCAAATATTTATTTTGCCATCGGCAAATTTTTAGTTTGCCGGCGGGAAATATGTTAGTTTGTTATACCGCTGATAAGTTCATTCGGGCACTGTCTGTAAGTTTGGGGAGTACGCTGGAGGAACGGGTGCACGCTTGCCGTTTTGCTCCAAAACAGGAACAGACCGCAGGTCTGCGGCAGAAATAACGCCTCTGAAGCAGACAGTTTTGCAAAAGCAAAACTGTGCGCGCAATCTATTGCTTGCGCGCAGGTGTCTCTCCCGTCCCAGAAAATCGAATTATGGAGAATAAGAAAGAAAACAGGCGCGTGTGCAAATGCAGAAACCGCCCCGCAGGGAACTGCAATCTGACGCCGCAAAGGCCGCGTACAGAGTAACTGCCGCTGCCCTGCAAAAATGCAGGAGCCGCTCTTGACTGTTTTTTGCCGCTGTGGTATAATTTTTTTCGTTATTTACACGGTGCCTGTAGTTCAGGGGTAGAGCAC
>DXHG01000190.1 GCA_019113455.1 Candidatus Treponema faecavium
TATCTGCCCCGCGGTGAACAGGCCCGCCACGCGCTTTGTCTCAAGCGACGGAAAAAGCTGCGTCGGGTCTATAAAGTCATACTCCACCGCGTACCCGGGGCGCGAGACAACCGCCTGCGCAAACCCCGGCAGCGTGCGCAGGAATCGATCCTGCACGTCTTCCGGCAGCGATGACGAAAAGCCGTTCAGATAGATTTCGTCAGTCAAAAGCCCTTCCGGCTCCACAAAAAGCTGATGGCGCTCCCGTTCAGCAAAGCGCATTACCTTGTCTTCGATAGACGGACAGTAGCGGGGGCCCACGCCGCTTATCTTTCCGCTGTAGAGCGGCGAGCGGCCGATATTCTCGCGGATAATGCGGTGCGTAGCCTCGTTCGTGTAAACGAGATAGCAGGGAACCATCGGCCGTTCAATGCGTGCCGTATCGAATGAAAAGGGAATAATATCTGCGTCTCCGTCCTGGCGCTCAAGCACGGAAAAATCAACGCTGTTCCGAAGCACGCGCGGCGGCGTACCGGTTTTAAGCCGCCCGGTCGTAAAGCCCAGCCGGTTAAGGTTTTCCGTAAGACCTGAAGCGGCGGCTTCTCCGAGCCTGCCGCACGGCGCGTCGCAGTCTCCGATAAAGATGCGCCCGCCTAAAAACGTTCCCGTTGTGAGCACTGCGGCGCGTACAGCGATGCGCCGCCCGCGTTCCGTAATCAGCGCCGTCAGTTTCTGGCGCATACCGCCTGCGGCGTGTTCATCACCGCGCCGTTCCCCCGGGAGCGGTTCACGGTCAGCGTCCGCGCCCTGCGCAGGCAGCGGCGTGTCTGACGCGGCAGTCTCTATATCGACGATCGTATCCATGAGCACGGAAAGCCTCTGCTGCGTTTCAAGTGCGCGGCGCGCAAGAGCGGCGTACTCAAGTTTGTCCGCCTGCGCCCGCGGCGCCTGCACCGCGGGGCCGCGGCTTTTATTCAGCATACGGAACTGTATCATCGAGGCATCGGCAAGGCGCGCCATTTCTCCGCCAAGTGCGTCTATTTCGCGCACGATATTGCCTTTGGCAATGCCGCCTATCGACGGATTGCACGACATTCTGCTGACGGTGTCTATCGACTGCGTAATAAGCAGCGTTTTGAGCCCCATGCGCGCGCACGCGAGCGCCGCTTCAATGCCCGCGTGTCCGCCGCCCACAACCGCCGCATCATATGTATCATAAAAACCCGGCATACTCAGGCAGTATACCGTGATTTAAACTGCAAGCACAATAAGGTCTGTGCGGCGGCGTTTACGCTGCGCGCGCACTGTTTTTCTTTGCAGCTCTCCCGCGGGGTTGCTTTTGCGTGTGCACGCGGACCTTCTTTTGTCAGACTGCGGCTACGGGCTTTCTTTTTTTTCTTCTTATTCTCTGTAATTTGTTTTTTGGGGAGAGAGAAAAAGAAGGTTTTGCCTGCCGCGCGAACGGCAATTACTGCATGTATGTGGTATAATCACATGCAGCCGCACGGTCTGCAAACAGGGCGCTGCGCACGTGCGGCGGTTTTACAAAGGCGTATGCGCCCATGGAGGAACGCAGCTATGAAAGTTGAACGGGTATATACCAAAAATGCCGTGTATCAGAAATTTGAAGTCTTAAAGACAAATCGGAATAAACGGCACCGCTATCGGGAGTTTTTTGTGGAAGGGGTGCGCAATATTAACGAGGCGGTGCGCGGCGGCTGGCCGGTACACGCATTCCTCTATACAAAAGAAAGGCCGCTGTCCGGCTGGGCGCAGGAGATGCTCGCGGCGGTTCCCGTACAGACGCGCTACGAACTGCCGTATTGCCTCATGCGGGAGCTGAGCGAAAAGGAAGATACGTCGGAGCTTTTGGCTGTCGTGGGTATGCGCGCGGACCGGCTGGAAGATATTGAGCTTTCAGACAATCCGCTGCTTGTGCTGTTTGACCGGCCGTCAAACCACGGCAATTTGGGCACGATTATACGCTCCTGCGATTCGCTAGGCATAAACGGGCTTATCATTACCGGACATGCGGTTGATCCGTATGCCCCTGAAGTGATAAGCGCTTCCATGGGGTCTTTTTTCCATGTGCCTGTTGTGCGCGCGGCGGAGAACAAGAGCGTTTTCGGCTTTATAGACTGCCTGAGGCAGCGGTACTCCGGTTTTCAGACGGTGGGAACAACGGCCCATAGACAGACTCCCCTCACGCAGGTTGATTTAAAAAAGCCCACGCTGCTCATGATAGGAAACGAGACGGACGGTCTGTGCGGCGCGTTCAAAGAAAAGAGCGACGTGCTGGCGACTATTCCCATGAGTCCGCGTTCCTCGGCAAGTTCGTTTAACGTGGGATGCGCGGCAACGGTGTTTTTTTACGAAGCTGTGCGCCAGCGTATGCAGGCACAGTCTTGCCGTGAGGATTAAAAAAACGGCTGAACCGGCCAGAGCAGCTTGCCCCGCACTGCACGGCAAATTGACTTACGGCGCACGTTAACGTGCCGTGAACAGCGCCCACAGTGCGCGCGGGCAGGCGCGGCTAGCCGTCGATGATGTCGGGTGTTTTATGTTCGTATTTCTCTATCCAGAAAAGCAGTTTTTTCCGCAGTTCCTGCTTTACGGCCGCGTACCGGCTGTCCGCAATCAGGTTGTGCAGCTCGTCGGGGTCGGAGGATACATCATACAAAAAGTCATCGGCATACACATCGCTTTCCATATACATAAAGCCGTCCTTTCCCGGCGCGTACACAGAATACAGATAGTCTGGCGTTCGTATGCAGCGGCCTACGCGGCTTTC
>DXHG01000191.1 GCA_019113455.1 Candidatus Treponema faecavium
TTTTAGGCTCTTCACGTTTTCTTAGGGGATTGGCATCTGACGGAAGGAAGTGAGAGGCAGCGTATCAGAGAGAAGAAGTAATCCTCATCCCTGCAGCCATAGCCAATTCTTTGAGTATTTTCTTAAGAGCAGACGCCTTTTCATCTGGCAGATTGTCCTTTCGGGTAAGCAGCATCCACCGTACACGCGTAACCTGTGCATACCGCTCCTGCTCCTGTTTGACAGCAGCTTTCGGGACCAGACAGGTACTTCATATCTGTTTCCTGAAAGAACAAAGAGAAATCAGCCTTTGTCCTTCCTTTTCCCATCCACAGTACCTCGCCGGTATCAAGATCCATCACACATATAGAACTCACATGCTCTTTTTTCAAGCCCTTTTTACACTATCCCCTAAGAAAACGTGAAGAACCAATTTGCCGGTGGCAAAATTTAATTTTGCCGTTTATCCGGTAAGAATTTTGCCGTCGGCCAGCGAGACACTTGCAATCGGCAAACTTTTACTTTGCCGACGGCAAACTGAAAATTTGCAGTCGGCAAGTGCGCCGCTGGCCATCGGCAAAATTCATGTCTGATACATGGCAAAATAAAATTTTGCCAATGGCAAATGTAAAATGAGCCATCGGCAAAATTTTATTTTTTAAACGGGAAATCTTTTGGCTCTTCACGGTTTGTTGCGGGATTGTCATCTGACAGCGTGTCCTTTCGGGTAAGCAGCATTCACCGTACGCGCGTAACCTGTGCATACCGTCCCTGCTCCTTTTTGCTGTCAGCTTTCGGACACTGCTCCTGTTTCAATGGCAAATTCATCTACGGCGAGGTGGTTCTGTCCGTCTGCTGCCTGTGAACCGTACAAGATATTTCTTACCGTCAGCAGGTGTTTCTGTGCAAAGCCATTGCGCAAGCGCGCCCATGCCTATACAATTTCCCCATGAAAATCCACGTACTGGAAATGCCGCTCGATTTCGGCGGCAACCGGCACGGTTCCGACATGGGACCGTCGGCAATACGGCTTGCAGGGCTCAAGGAGCGCCTCGCAGAGCTTTCAGACAGCGAAGTTACATATACCTCGCCACTTGGCATACAGCCGTCAGAATACGAAGACCCGGGCGACCCCGCCGTCAAATACCTTGAACCGATTGTCAAAGCGTGCTGCGCGCTCGCCGGAGCAACGGAACAAATCATCCGCGGCGGCGGGTTTCCGCTCATTCTCGGCGGCGACCATTCCATCGCGCTCGGAAGCATCGCCGGAGCGGCGGCGGCGCACCGCGGCAGCAGCACGCGCGTCGGCGTGCTCTATGTGGACGCGCACGGCGACTTCAACACCGCAGAGACAAGCCCCAGCGGCAACATACACGGCATGTGCATGGCCGCTTCGTGCGGGTACGGCACAGGAGCACTCACCGACTTATACTATCCCGGCACCAAGATAGACAGCCGCAATGTCTGCTACGTCGGGCTTCGCAGCATTGACCGAGAGGAGCGGCAGCTCATGAAGCAGGCGGGCGTTACGGCGTTCACAATGAGCGACATTGACCGCATCGGGTTTCCGGCAGTGCTCAAGCAGGTTACGACGTTTTTCCGCGCGCGCGCAGACGTTATTCATGTCAGCTTTGACATGGACGTCATAGACCCCATGTTTGCGCCCGGAGTCGGCATTCCGCTGCCGGGAGGGCTCAATTACCGCGAAGCGCTCCTTCTTATGGAAGAAATATCGCAGACAGGCATGGTCTGTTCCGCCGAATTTGTCGAAGTAAATCCGGTGCTCGACGTACGCAGCCAGACGGCGCGCATGGCCGTGGAGCTTGCCGCGCGCCTGCTCGGCGACCGCGTGTACTGAACGCGCCATTAACCACTTATCTATTGTTTGTTAAGCATACTTTTGGCTGTTTTTAAGCAATCTTTAATGATTGGCGCGGTACAAGCTGGTATAGTAAGGCTGTAAAGAACAAACGGCGCCTGCGCCGAAACAAACCAACAGGAAGGAGTTTTACTATGAAAAAATTATCACTGATTATCGCCGGGCTTTTGATAACTGCCGCCGCCGCGTTTGCCGACAGAGTTGTTTCCCCCGACTCGCTGCCGCAGGCTGCAAAGGATCTCATCAGCACCCATTTCCCCGGAAAGACGGTGCAGTTTGTCGAAGCGGATTTCAACGAGTTTGAAGTCGTGCTCAACGACGGCTCTCAGCTGCAGCTTGCAGGCAACGGAGACTGGAGAGAGGTAGAGTCGTACACCGGCGTGCCCGAAACCATGCTGCCCGCAGCTGTTGTTCAGCACGTAAAAACGACATACCCCGACATTCTGATCATGAAAGCCGAAAAGAGCTGGAACAGTCTCGAAGTCAAGCTGTCAAACCGCATGGAGCTGTACTTTGACACAAACGGCAAGCTGCTCGGACAGAAGTTTGACGACTAAGCGGCGCTGAATGCGCAAGCTCGTACGAGCTTAAAAAAAAGCGATCAGGACACGGAGCCTGACCGCTTTTTTTATGCTCATACAAGTTGTGCGTTTACTGCATAAAGCTCTGTTTGAGCCGGCAGAGCCCGCAGCCGCGCGTACTTAAAAACACACGTTCATCCAAAAACGGCGCGTAACGGCGGCTCTGCGCCGCGC
Organism: Candidatus Treponema faecavium; assembly: GCA_019113455.1. Lineage (GTDB taxonomy): Bacteria > Spirochaetota > Spirochaetia > Treponematales > Treponemataceae > Treponema_G > Treponema_G faecavium. The sequence continues at coordinate 2,614 of DXHG01000191.1, forward strand.
TGTCTGCACCGGCGCGCGGGCGGAGCTCCCACAGCGCCGCAGCCGTTTCTGCGGCATGCTCTGACACGCAGCTTTTCATTTCTCCCATATACATCCAGCAGATGCGGTTCTTTCCTGCCGCGAACGGTTTTCCCCCAATCCACACATACACATACCGCTTGCTGTACGGCTCCGTAAACGCGCCGCTGCGCCGCTTTTCGTACGCAGCAATGAGCGTGCCGATATAATCGCGCGCAATGCGCGGGCGCGGAAACGGGAACGAAAACCAGCTTGCAACCGGCTTATGGAGTCCTCTGCCGTGCAGCCACGCGGCAAGCGCCGCTTCAAGCCCGCCCGCGTACCGTTCGCTTGCGCGCTCGCCCGCAAATGAAAGCGTGTTTTCCGCAAACGGGCGCAGGCCGCAGCCCTCGCGTGCGGACGGCTCCGCGGGCGCAAGATCGGGATGACCGCCCGCCTGCCATTCCGCGTACACGCGGGAGTGGCGCGTCAGCGTAAACTTGTGCCAGAACGCGCTGTCAAGCAGTCCCGCCGCAAACAGCTGGCGAAGCGTTTCCATGGAGTCAGCAAGCAGTTCGGGCGTTTCCTGCCAGTAGCCGTATATCATATATGCGTGCACAAGCACGCCTGATTCCTTAAACGCCGCGCACGCGCCCACGATATGCTCCATATCGGTGCCTTTGCACACACACGCAAGCCCCTGCTGCGCCGCTATCTCAATGCCGCCAGAAACGCCGCACAGCCCCGCAAACGCAAGAAAATCGGTTAAGTCGCGCGTAAATGTCTTTTCAAACCTGATGTTTCCCCAGAACGAAAACGGCACGCCGTCTTGTGCGCTGTACTGTGCAAAGCGCGCAAGCGCCGCCGGAGGAGCCGCCTCGTCTACAAAATGAATGCCGTACACGCCGGTGCGCTTCGCCTGTGCGCAAAGCCCGTCATACAGCGCGCGTACATTAGTCATGCGGTATGAACGCACGTAGTCGAGCGTTACGTCGCAGAACGCGCATTGCCGCCAGTAGCACCCGTGCGCAAGATACGCCTTGAGCCACGAGCCGTCAGACCACAGACGGTGCATCGGGTTTTCGTCGTCCGCAAGCCGAGGATACTGCGTAAAATCAATGCCTCCGTAATCGGGAACGGTGCAGGCGGTCGCCTCGTCTTCCCGCGCGAGAAGCCGCTTTTTGTATTCCGCGCTGATA
>DXHG01000192.1 GCA_019113455.1 Candidatus Treponema faecavium
GGCAAATTTCTTACCGGATAAACGGCAAATGTAAATTTTGCCACCGGCAATTTTTTTGCCGCCCGCAAAACTCGGCAGCCTTTGCATTCAGCAAAGAAAAGATTTGACAACTTGTATACCTCATGGTATCATAACTGTATAGTATAATTCTAAGGAGGCCGTAATGGCTAAAGTAGAACTCAAAGGTATTGGCAAAGTATATGACGGCGGCGTGCGCGCCGTTGACAACGCCAATATCACAATCGAGGACAAAGAATTCGTTATTCTTGTCGGTCCTTCAGGATGCGGTAAATCAACAACGCTCCGCATGGTCGCCGGTCTGGAAGACATTTCCGAAGGCGAACTGTACATTGACGGCGAACTGATGAACGATGTTCCGCCGAAAGACCGCAATATCGCGATGGTATTCCAGAACTACGCCCTGTATCCGCACATGACAGTATACGACAACATGGCGTTCGGTCTGAAAATACGTAAAGTTGACAAGGCAGAAATTGACCGCCGCGTTAAAGAAGCGGCACATATTCTTGATATAGAAAAACTGCTTGAACGCAAGCCCAAGGCTCTTTCAGGCGGTCAGCGCCAGCGCGTTGCTGTCGGCCGCGCGATTGTGCGCAATCCAAAAGTCTTCCTGTTCGACGAGCCGCTGTCAAACCTTGACGCGAAACTCCGCGTACAGATGCGCGCTGAGATTTCAGGCCTGCACCACCGGCTTGAAGCGACGATGATCTACGTTACCCACGACCAGGTAGAAGCGCTGACGATGGGCGACAAAATCGTTGTTATGAAAGACGGAAAGATTCAGCAGATCGGTTCTCCGCTCTATCTGTACAATCACCCGATCAACAAGTTTGTCGCGGGGTTCATCGGTTCGCCGCCCATGAACTTTATTTCTGTAAAAATTGCAGAAAAGAACGGCCGCCTTGTCGCTGACGAAGGCTCGTTTGAAATCACGCCGACAAAAGAACAGGCGGAATCGCTTAAGAACTATATCGGCAAGGAAGTGTTCTTTGGTATTCGTCCGGAAGACCTGACGTATGCGCCCTCGCCTGCCGCGGAAAACAATATGCAGATGAAAGTTTCAATCATTGAGCCGCTGGGAGCAGAAACGCATCTGTATCTGGCAACCAGTACGCAGCAGATTATTGCGCGCACAGATCCTTCCAACACGTTCAAGATCGGTCAGGAAGTCTGCTTTGTCCCGAATATGGAAAAGAGCAAATTCTTTGACAAAGAAACAGAAAAGAACATCTGCGAAGAGGTAAAACCCTCGTGATGCAGCGCATGCAGCGCAAAAAACGGAGCGCAGGATATCCTGCGCTCCGTTTTTTTGTTTGCGCACAAGCGGGCAAAGGACTGCGTCAAGCGCCCGTATTGACTTTTGCCGCGCATCATGAGATACTGCAGCCGCTTGTCAGAGGACTTGCAGTCATACGCGATTGTTTAAGTGGGATAAGCCTGTCTGGGCCCTTATCCCGCTTTTTTTATGCGTACCGGATACCGGCCAAAGAGGCTTTTCTCAGTACTGCTTTAAGGAGGTATCGGTATGCAGTCAAAAACAAGGCCGCTTGCTGCATATATTCTTCCTGCCATGGGAGGATTATTCGTAACCTATCTGTACAATGCAGCAGACGGCATCTTTGTCGGACAGGGCGTCGGCGCTGCGGCACTGGGCGCGGTTAATATCGGCGTGCCGTTTATCACATTTGTTGTTGCAGCAGCAGCGCTGTTTCCTATGGGCGGCGCTGCAGTGTGCGCTGTCAGAATGGGCAGAGCGGATACGGACGGCGCAAACCGCGCCTTTATGACAGCGGTTATGCTCACCTTTGCTGTCTCCCTTTTGCTTACAGCCGCGGGAATGTTTTTTGCCCAGCCGATCGCCGATCTCAGCGGCGCAAAAAAGCTCAGCACGCATATGCGCGCCATGGCAGGCGAATATCTGTTCTATTATTCTGCCTTTTCCGTTCCCATGCTCATGAGCACGTGTCTTTCTGTCTTTGTCAGAAATGACGGCGCGCCGACACTTGCATTTCTGGGCATGTGCACAGGCGCCGTAATGAATATCTTTCTGGACTGGCTTTTTATCTTTCCGCTCAAAATGGGCGTTATCGGCGCGGCGGTTGCTTCAGGCCTGGGCCAGATTTCTTCTGTGCTGATACTGCTCTCGCATTTTATACGAAAAAAAGGAAAACTACAGATACGGATATTTAAGCCGGAGCTTTCTTTGATACATAAGATCTGCATACGCGGCGTCCCTGAAGCCGTCACGCAGCTTACGACGCCGGTTACCGCTCTCTGCTACAATCTCATGCTCTCGCGGCTTTCAGGCGATATCGGCGTTGCAGCGTTCAGTGTGTTAAGTTTTATCTATTCGCTTGCAAACGCCATTCTTTCAGGCACGGCGCAGGGGCTGCAGCCGCTCTGGGGATATTGTTACGGCAGACAGGATACAAAAGAAATACACTGGTATTTCCGCTGCGGAATCGGCATAAACGGCGTGCTGTCGCTGCTTATGTATGCCGCAGTGTACATGTATGCTGTTCCGGTTATCGGTATTTTTAACCGGGACGCTGAACTCGTGCGCACCGCTTCGGCGGCGCTGCCGCTCTTCGGTCTGCAGTTTATTCCCATGGCACTCAACCTGATCTATACGGCATTTTTGTTTTCCACTAAAAGGACAAAAGCCGCCGCACACATTGCCGTAAGCAGAGGAGTCGTCGTAAAAGCGCTTGCCATTTGCTGCTTTCCGCTGTTTTCAGGAAGCAATGCAATCTGGCTTGCGCCGTTTGCCGCAGAACTTATAACGCTTGCCTATGCGGTGCGGCTAAAAAGGTCTGCTGGCCTGCGGTATATGTAACACGGCAAAAACCGTCGCCCGTTTAGCCGCAGCAAAAAGGCGCGCCGCGTCTGATGGCAGCCATATGCGGCTTTTCAGCAAACAGGGCGGTGCGCATAAAAAAACAGGCGGAACAATGGTGTTCCGCCTGTATATACCTCAAGCGCTGTTTTTATTTATCAGTCATGAGCAGCGTTTTAGAGTCAAGGCGAAGCACCGCTTCCGGAGCTTTGCCATCGCGCAGCTTGAGTATCCGCACCTGAATCTGGTCAGGTTTGGGATCAAGGTGCATAATGCAGTCAAACATGCAAAGCATATCGGCAGGCAGTGTGTCTGCAAGTTTATCGCTCTCGCAGTTTTCGCTGAACCATACCTGCATACCGCAGGAACGCGCAAATTCAATAAACGTCTGCAAGTCCTGCGCAGAAACGCGCGTAAAGTCCATGCCGTCTACCGTCATAAACTGCGCCTTGATGCCGCCTTCGGCAAGCGCGCGCAGCGTCGCCGCAATCTGGTTTAACGACACTGTATCCTGATTAAAATTCAGGATAATCCGCTTACGCACCAGCTCCTGTTTAATATCAGAAATGTTTGACACATTGCGCTTCTTGGCAATTTCGTCAAAGATATCCGTGTACCACGTGATGACATTTGCAGACTGCTGGTCAAACGACACATGCACTATCTGCTCGTCTTTCAGCAGCGCGTCAACACCGAACTGAACAAGAACGGATGTCTTTCCCAAACCCTTTTTTGCGGTAATCAGACCAATTTCACCGGCTTTTAAGCCGCCCGTAAGATTATCAAACAGACGAACCGGACTGCGGTCAAAAAGTTCCTGTGCTACCATGTACTACTCCTTTTATTTCTGCTCTTTCTTGCGTTTTTCCTCATATTCCTTTATGAGTGTCTCCGCAATACTGTTGGGCACTTTGCCATACTTGAGAAATTCCATAGAGAATTCTGCCTTGCCCTGTGTCAGAGAACGCAGCACAGTGGAAAATCCGAACATTTCGCTCAGCGGAACTTCAGCGTCTACACGCGAAAAATTATCATCCTCGGTTGAAGCAACGATAATGCCGCGCCGCTGATTGATCACGGCAAAAATATTTCCCTGGAACTCTGTAGGTCCTTCGATAGAAACCTTCATAATCGGCTCAAGGATAACCGGTTTTGCCTTTGTATACGCCTCGCGGAACGCGCCGATAGCGGCAAGCTGGAACGCGATATCGGAAGAGTCTACCGGATGCGACTGTCCATCATTAATGGTACATTTGACGCCGACGATCGGGAAGCCGATAAGCGTGCCTTTTGTCATTGCGGCCTTAAAGCCCTTATCGCACGACGGAATATATTCGTTAGGAATCGCGCCGCCTTTAATTGCGTCTACGAATTCATAATCCTTGTCTTCCAGCGGCTCCATAAAACCGGCAACACGGCCATACTGACCGGAACCGCCCGTCTGCTTTTTGTGCGTATAGTTAAAATCAGCGCGCTGCGTGATAGATTCACGATAGGCAACCTGCGGCGCTCCCGTTTCCACCTCGCACTTATATTCGCGGCGCATACGTTCGATATACACGTCAAGATGCAGCTCGCCCATTCCCTTGATAATCGTCTGGTTCGATTCAGGATCAACGTATGTCTGGAACGTCGGGTCTTCTTTTGTAAAGCGGTTCAGCGCCTTTGCCATCTGATCCGCGGCCTTCTTGTCCTTGGGCGTAATGGCAAGCGAAATAACAGGCTCAGGCACGTACATACTGCTCATCGCATAATTCAGACCACCGCCGCAGAACGTGTCGCCGGACGCACAGTCAATGCCGAACAGCGCAACTATATCGCCGGGAACGCCTTCGCTGATGTCTTCCATGCTCGCGGAATTCATGCGCACCAGGCGGCCCACCTTAAACTTCTTGCGCGAACGGGTGTTGTACAGCTCTTCGCCTTTCTTTAAGCAGCCCTGATACACGCGCACATAGGTCAGCTGTCCGTACTGGCCGTCTTCAAGCTTAAATCCAAGCGCCACGCAGGGGCTTTTTTCATCGCACGAAAGCTCAACCTGCTCCTCGTTCTTATCAAGATCGAGCGCAAAGTTCTTTACTTCCGTCGGATCAGGCAGATATTTTGTTACGCCGTCAAGCAGCGGCTGAATACCCTTGTTCTTGTATGCCGAACCGAGGAATACCGGCACAAACTGCTCGGCGATTGTTCCCTTGCGGATGGCAGCGACAATCATTTCTTCAGTTGCATTTCCTTCAAGCACTGCTTCCATGAGCTCGTCGGAGAACATCGACGCCGCCTCAAGCAGTTCCTCGCGGTATTTTTCCGCATCGGCCTGCAGGTGAGACGGGATCTCTGCATAGCGCACTTCGGTGCCGCTGTCTCCCTCAAAATAAATTGCCTTCATCGTGATGAGGTCAACAACGCCTTCAAGCTTGTCTTCAAGCCCGATCGGAATCTGCATCATATATGCGTTCAATCCGAGCTTTTCACGCAGTTGATTGCGCACCTTGAACGGATTTGCACCGGTGCGGTCGCACTTGTTCACAAACGCGATGCGCGGAACGTGATAACGCTTTAACTGGCGGTCTACCGTAATCGACTGAGACTGCACGCCGCCGACTGAGCAGAGCACCAAGATAGCGCCGTCAAGAACGCGCAGCGAGCGCTCCACCTCTACGGTAAAATCGACGTGACCGGGAGTATCGATGACGTTGATCGTATAATCCTTCCACTGAACCTGCGTCGATGCAGACTGAATAGTAATGCCGCGTTCGCGTTCCAGTTCCATGTTGTCCATCACCGCACCGACGCCGTCTTTGCCGCGGACTTCATGAATCGCGTGAATCTTATCGCAGTAAAATAAAATGCGTTCTGAAAGAGTCGTTTTGCCGGAGTCAATGTGGGCGCTGATACCGATATTCCGCATCTTGGAAATATCTAAGCTCATATTGTATCTACCTCTCAAATATAATTTTGCATTGTTTGCAAGTATCTACAGTATATTGCCGTATATTACACCATAAGACAGAAAAAATTCAAGTATACAAGGAATGTCTGCAGGATGTTTGCTGCGTGTGCATGCAGGCGGTGTTTCTTTTTTATTCTCTGTAATGTGCTTTTCTGGGGCGGGACGTTTATATGCAGGCGGTGTTTCAGCGCGCGGAGACCGGGCGGCAATATGGCGCGCGCCTGCATACCGCATTGCCGCAGCGCATAGTATGTATGGTATTCGCAGCGCGCTATGCGGTTTCGCTGTCTTTTGCAAAAAATGCGTAGGAACCTTTGCCCGCCCGCTTTACCTGATACAGCGCCTCATCTGCATGCCGGTACAGCTGCGAGAATTTCAGTTCGTCCGAGCGAATAACAGCGCCGATACTCACTGACAAGCCTGCATCTGGATATTTTCCGGCAATCAGTTTTGTAAACAGCGCCTGTATCTGAATCGCTTTCTCTTCCGCCGCGGCGGCGCTTCCCATACCGGGATAATAGGCAATAAACTCATCGCCGCCGATGCGCGCAACAATATCGGTATTGCGCGAACATGAGAGCAGCAAGTGCGCAAACTCCCTGAGAATATCGTCGCCTGCCTGATGTCCTTTTGTGTCGTTGAGACGCTTAAAGTTATCAATATCAAGGATAAAGAAAACGCCTTTTGTATATATCATAAAAGACGATTCAATCATCCGCACCGCAGCTTTTCTGTTCAAGACCGGCGTAAGCACATCGTGAGACGCCTCAAGCTCAAGCGTTTTCTGAAACAGCACCGTCTCTGATATGTCTATAATAACACTGATAATGGAGCAGCGTCCGTTTTCAGTCAGTATTTTCTTGCCTTTATCAAACACCCAAAAGACGCTGCCGTTTTTTTTAAGCATACGATACTGCGCGCTGTACTCGCTGCTCATCCGCAAATTATCAAGCACCAGGCGCGATACCTTCTCGCGGTCTGCAGGGTAAATGCTCTTAATCGACAGCCCGTTTGTTGCAGAAATATATTCTTTATACGTATATCCAAGATAGCCCAAAAGCTCATCGTTTATCATAAAAATCGGCAGGTCCGAACCGGGAAGCCGCCCGATAATACCGCCGGGAATCATCTGCGAAAGCATCTGCATAATATCCATTTCCATTTCATGGGATATGCGGCAGCCGACTTCCGACGCGTAATTTACCGGAAAAAAATCATCCTCTTCATCGCTTTCCGCAGGAACGGACGCATGAAGACTGGTAATAAGCCACCGTGAATCAACTTTTGCCGCGGCAGCAGACATACGGCAGAACACAGATTTGCCCGCCATATTGTCGCGCATAAATGTAAGCAGCAGGATGCAGAAAATTGAACAGGCATCGTCAGTATGCAGGAATTCCTGATACTGCTGTATTTCGTACGCAAGCGGAACATTCGGATCCATTACCGTGTGCAGCCCGTTTGATACAAGCGCCGCTTTGCCTGTTGCGTGTTCAAAGATGTCGATTCCCTGCAGGAGTATACCGTCAGCAGCATAATCGGCAGCCTTTTCGATATTCCGCTCTTCAAAAATACTGCGGAGGAATGAGTCTAAAACCGACCGGACAACAAAAGCCATATGTATTCCCAGTTTTTTTTAATTATCTGCCGAGCAATACAGCCGCCGCGCAAGCAGACCGACGCCTTCTATAATCGCTTCGTGTTCTTTAGGCGCAATACGCGCATAGAGCGTATCGGGCGTGTCATCCGCATATACCGGCACTTTTTTTTGCAGCAGTATCTCGCCGGTATCGCATCCGCTGTCTGCGAGATGCACCGTGCAGCCGGACTCTGTCTCTCCTGCTGCCAGCACCGCCTCATGCACATGACGGCCCCACATACCCGCTCCGCCGAACTTAGGCAGCAGCGCGGGATGCAGATTTATCATGCGCCCCGCATACTGCGAAATTACGTCCCCGCAAAGCACGGTCAGAAAGCCCGCGAGCACGAGCGCCTCTGCGCCGTACTGCCGCGCCTTTTCAAGCACCAGCGCAGACACAGCAAGGCGCTTTTCATCACGATCCGCGTTCTGTGCGCGCTCCGCGCCGAGCGCGGCGTATGCGCTTACCGTTTCAGCAGGGATTCCCGCCTGCCGCGCCCGCTCAAGCGCAAATGCCGCTTTGCGGTCGCTCAACACGGCGCATATCGTATACGGGCACGCAGCGCCGGCAGCTGCAAGCTGCCGTTCATTATCGATAAGCGCCTGCAAATTTGTACCGCCGCCTGACACCAGCACGGCAATACGGAGCGCTTCAGGAGAAGACATACGCGCGCCTCTTACACAAAAAGCACCTGCGCTTCCTGCGAGGCGGCTTCACCGTCCGCCGCAGAAACCGCGCCGATGCGGTACGCTTTCATGCCGACGCAGCCGGCAGCACCGGAGTCAGCAGAAAGCGTCTCAAGCACGCGCTCTGCCATATCAGCAGACACCGCAAGCACAAAGCCGATGCCCATATTAAACGTGTGATACAGCCCCTGCGCATCGGCGCCGCGGCGCACCAGCTCGCCGAATACGGCGGGTACATCCCAGCTGTCCTTTACAATATGCGATACAAGCGGAGAAAGCCCCGACGAGCGGCGCGCTTCATTTACCGCTGCATACATGCGCGGAATGTTTTCATAAAAACCGCCGCCGGTAATATGCGCCATGCCGTGCACCGCGCCGGGATACGCGGCAAGCAGCGCACGCACCGGCTGTACATAAATGCGTGTCGGTTCAAGCAGCACCTCTCCGATCGTTTTTTTGCCGAACGGTTCGGTAAAATCGGTTACCAGCCTGCGCACAAGCGAAAACCCGTTTGAATGAACGCCGCTTGACGAAAGTCCGATAAGCACGTCTCCTTCCCGGATAGCCGCGCCGCTGATAATTTCACTGCGTTCGGCAATTCCTACGGCAAATCCTGCAATGTCGTATTTGCCCGCGTCATAAAAGCCCGGCATTTCAGCCGTTTCCCCGCCGAGCAGGCAGCAGCCGCTTTCCACGCAGCCTGCGGCAACGCCCTTTACCAGTTCGCCTGCCGCCGCGGCATCCAGTTTTCCGCACGCAATATAATCAAGGAAAAAGAGCGGACGCGCGCCCGTGCATAAAATATCGTTGACGCACATAGCGACACAATCGATGCCAACCGTATCATACTTTTTCATCGCAAACGCGATATCGAGCTTAGTGCCCACGCCGTCCGTACCTGACACCAGCACCGGCTCCCGCAGCCCGGAGGGAACGGCGAACATGCCGGCAAAGCTGCCGAGACCGCCGAGCATACCGGGAATACGGGTTTGTTCGGCATATTTCTTATACCGGTCTACCGCACGGTATCCTTCTTCAATATTAACTCCTGACTGACGGTAGTCTATCATGAATACTCCTTCTATGCGGCGGCACCGTATTTATTCGCCCTGCGTCTGACGGTGCATGTATTCAAGCACGGTCTTTACGTACATACGGTCTTCAAATGTAATGTGCTGATACAGCCAGTTGTTAAAGAACTTTACGAAATCAAGTACTGTCTGCATTCCCGATTTGTCAAAATCTTTAAGCAGATCGGCAATCTGAGTCAGGCAATGACGGTGGCTCTGCTTGTGTTCAGCAAGATGTTCATAACCTACCGTAGCGAGCAGTTTTTCTTCAGTCGCAAAATGATTGCGCAGCGATTCAAACAATTTCCGCATCTCGTCAGACAGAGACGACTGCCAGCCTTGAGACGATGCATATGAACGCTGCTGCGCGATGCCCTGATACAGTTCTTCGCACAAATCGCAGAGCTCCAGATGCTGTTTATCTATAAAGGGAATACCGAATTTGATTTTCCCGACCCAATCAACAAACCTGCGTTCTGTTTCAGCCACCCGTTATACCTCTTATCTATTTGCAACTATATCATGATAATTGCTTGTACTGCAAGTACAATTCCGTTTACTGCGGGAACAGCGGCGGTTACACTGCACGCTGCACGTG
>DXHG01000193.1 GCA_019113455.1 Candidatus Treponema faecavium
GATAAGTTTTCCCGGTGAGGCAAGCGCTTTTTTCTGCAGCTGGCGCAGTGCGGGAAACGTTATTTTTGCTTTATATACTCCGTACTGATCTATATCGCTTTCAGCCAGCCCCGCCGCAGACGCCACGTCCGCAACAGGCCGCAGCCGGCAGCTCTGCGCAATTTCAATATCAGAGAGCATATGCCCCTCCTTATTACATATAATACAACAAGAAACACGAACAGCCGCCTGGCCGTCCGGATTGATTCAGTATAGCTAATACACGGAACAAAAACAAGGCGGCGTGCCGGCGGCGTTTGCGCTGCAAGCAAGGCCTTGTAAAATAATTTGTGTAAATAGAAAATACAAATGTCTACAAGAAGGCAGCAGATGTACAAAAGAAGCGCAAAAGAACAGGATGTAATAGACAAGATTGCCGATCAGCTTGACCTGCACAGGATGACGCAGGAGGAACTGTTTGGAGCAGACGGACTTGCACGAAAGCTGACAGCACGGCTTTTAAACAAGGCATTGGAAGCCAAGATGGACCGCAGCAGGCTGTCATTCGGGCGCTAAAACAGCAGCGGCGCAAACGGTTCCAGCGGACCGCCGATAAGCGGTCGGCACCAGCTTGCAAATTCCTGTGCGATGCCCGTACCGCTCTCGCTCATATAGCACGTGTCAAGCGTCCGTTCATGAAGCATCACTTCTTCTATCGGTATCAGCACCGGCTCCGACGCATAGTCAGGTCCCGCTTTCCGCTTAAAGCCCGCCATAACGCGCGTTTTGCCGGCGAGCGCCGCCTGTACGGCGGTCCTGCCGGCGGCAATGGCTTCTTCTCTGTCTACGGCTGACTGGCAGGATATTGACGTTCTTCCCAAAATGCCTGGTTTTTCGCTTCGCGCCTTAATGCCGAGTTTCTGAATAATGAGATTGCTTAAATGCGCGGAAACGTCCCCGTAATAGACGGAGCGGCCCGCGGTGAACACCGGCGGCACAATCGGCGTGCCGCTCTTATCTTTGAGCCCTTCGCTTGCGACGACAACGACGCCGCCGTATTTTTTGCAGAGCGTACTCACTGTATCAAGGAACGCGGTCTGGTCAAACGGCTTTTCCGGCACGAGTACCAGATGCGGCCCGCCGCACCGTTCGTCCTGAGCGAGCACCGAAGCTGCGGTAAGCCAGCCGGCGTTTCTGCCCATCGCTTCGATAACCGACACATGAATGGGAAGCGAGGCGACGTCATAGCAAAGCTCGCGCACGGACGCGGCAAGGTAGCGCGCCGCACTCCCGAATCCAGGCGCGTGGTCTGTTGCGGCAAGGTCGTTGTCTATCGTTTTGGGAATACCGACGACGCACACGCTGTCATCGCCTGCCGCAGCGGCGATTTTTCCGCAGGCATCCATGGAGCCGTTGCCGCCGGTAAAGAGCAGCCAGCGTATGCCGTGTTCTTTAAGGGAAACGGCTATAGTATGGTAGTCTTTTTCCGTAAGGTGCTCGCGGGAAGTGCCGATTACCGACCCCGGCGTAAAAGGCAGCAGCTCAAGCGTTTCGTCAGGAACCGCGCCCAAATCGATAAAATCCCCGCCGGCAATGGCGCCGCTGCCTGAACGCGCGCCGTAGATACGACCGACGCAGCCTGACGCCTTGGCTTCTTTTACTGCACCGTACAGCGAGGCGTTTATCACTGCGGTAGGCGCGCCGCCATGCACAATCAGCATGTTTTCTTTCATAGTATATACTCCTTACTGCGGCTGCGCGGCGTATACCTGCCTGCCCTGCACAAACGCTGCGGTTACCGTATTATGCGCGTCAAGCAGCACCAGATCTGCACGCTTGCCGGCGGCTATCGAACCGGTCGTGTCAAACAGCCCCAGCATCTGCGGTGCGTTTGCGCTCATCATTTCGATAACGCGCTCCAGCGAAAGGCCGGTAAATGATAGTATGTTTAAAAGCGCTTTCTGCATCGTCAGCGTACTGCCCGCGCGCACGCCGTTTTCAACGAGTTTGGCGTCTCCGTTTTCCACTTTTACCTTGTTCACGCCGAGCATATACAGGCCGTCCGGGTATCCTGCAGCCATCATGCTGTCCGTAACCGGTATCATGCGCTGCGTTCCTTTTATTTTAAGCAGCAAGCGCACAATGGGCGGGTGCAGGTGAAAACCGTCGCAAATCATTTCGCAGAAGATATCTGATTCAAGCACCGCGGTGAGAATTGCCGGATCGTGCATGTGCAGCAGCTTCATCGCGTTCATCGTGTGCGTTGTGCTTGCGGCGCCGGCGTCTATGCAGGCCATTGCCTGTTCGTAGCTTGCGCTGCTGTGTCCGAGCGACACGCGCACGCCCTGCCTGCTTACTTTTCTGGTAAATTCAACGGAACCGTCAAGCTCAGGCGAAATAGTTACGACGCGTATCATGCCGCGCGCCGCTTCCTGCAGCTCCATAAAAAAGTCGTAGTCGGGCGCAAGCAGAAACTGCTCAGGCATGGCGCCTTTATAGGCGGCAGACAGGAACGGACCTTCAAGGTGAATACCGCGCACTGCGGCGCAGCCTCTGTCAAGCGCGGCCTCTGCGCAGCGCGCTGCCTGGCGGCGCATAACGTCAGGGGCGTCGGTCATGACGGCGGGCAGAAAGCCGGTAACGCCCCACGACGCATACTGCGCCGCCGCCTGCACGATGTCTTCAGCCGATGCGCTGTTAAAATCAATTCCCATGCAGCCGTGCGTGTGGTTGTCAAAAAAACCTGGAATAAGTTTTAATCCTTCTGCATCGAGTATACCGCATCCGGCCGGAACGGCATCTCCAACGGAAGCGATAAAACCGTCATCGTCAATAATGACGGCGGTGCGCCGAAATGCGCCGTCAAGCAAAACCTGCGCGTTCTGTATCGCAAATTGCGCCATGATGAGCTCCTTGTTATCGGTGTATCGGACAGCAGCTTTCGCGCACGACAAGTTCAAAAGGAACCTGTACGGTTACGGGTATGCTGCGTTTATGTTCTATATTATCAATGAGAATATTTACGGCAAAATGGGCGAGCGTGTCTGTGGGAACCGATATGGTCGTAAGCGCCGGTTTGACGAACGACGCCATTTCGATATTATCAAAGCCGACAATCGAAAGATCTGCTGGAATCCGGATCCCGGCGTCAGAAAACGCGCGCATTGCGCCCAGTGCAACTGTGTCGTTTGCGCAGAATACCGCAGTCGGCCGCGTTTTCGCGCCCGCCAGCATACGCGCGCTTTCATAGCCGGCAGCAGTTGTCAGAATCGTGTCTGCAACAAACGCCGTGTTCAGCGAAAGTCCCGCCTGCGCCAAGCCTGCCGTAAAGCCTTCGTACCGGTGTTCATTTGCAACCTGATTTGTCTGCTGTGTCGGCCCGATATAGCCTATTTCCGTATGCCCCAGCGATGCAAGGTACGCGACGGCGGTGCGGGCACCCTCGCAGCCGTCGCACACGACTTCATCGATGCCGCAGCCTGTCTGATTTACGCCCGCATACACGATATGGGGGATACTTTTTTTCAGCATTTCAATATTATCGCGTGCGGTGCGCCCAAGAATAATAGCGCTGTCAAGCCGGTCAGCGGTTAAAAAGCGGGAAAATCCCGGATCCCGCATGTTTGCAACGGCAAAACGGTATTGCAGCGTGCCGTCGTATACCGCTATTTCATTCTGTATATGCGCAAGCAGACGCGAAAAAAACGGCGAAATGAATGTCTCGTGCTCAGAAGTAAGGATGCAGCCGATAGCACAGGGCGCTTCATGACGCGCCGCCTGGCTCAGCATAAGCGGGATACGTTCGGCGCGGGAAATAAACCCCAGCCGCTGCGCCGCGGCAAATACGCGTGCGGAAGTTTCGTCTCCGGGTTTTTTGCCGCTTATGCCGTTAAGAATACGCGACACGGTAGAAATCGACACCCCGCATTCTTCTGCAATATTTTTAAGCTTGACGCCTGCCACAGAAAATCCTTTATCAAAAAAAGGGGAAGCCGCTTACCAGAGCTCTGCTGCGCAAGCGTGCTCCCCCGCCTTGTATTATCGGTACAGATAAAAACGGTTACTTATTCGCCTCAATTGCGTTTAGAAGCAAGGTGTCGTTAAACGCCTGTTCAAACGGCTTTATTGGATTTCCCTCGGGAACGTTTCCGGCAGAAGAATCGTACAGCGCCTTGAAATACACATACCCGCGCGAATCAGGCGTTGCAAACCATTCTTCGTAGTCGGCTTTTGACGGCGCGACAAGGTTTGTCGGGTCAAACGTGCCGGTGGGTTTCTGAGACAGATTTTCACCGGCGCGCATTGCCGCATCCAGATTGTCAGACCGCCACAGCGCGGCTTCATAGAGCGCGTTGATAAAGTTCTGCGCAGTTTCGGGGTTTTCTGCAATCCAGGCGTCGCTTGCTACCCACGTAGACGGGAACGATTTTTCTGCGGGAAAATTGCCGACTGTCGTCGCAATTGTTTCTGCCTGATCATTTGTAGAAAGGATTGTCGACGTTGCCGGGGAGTATCCGCAGATAAGGTCCATGCCGCCGCTTGCCATACCCGCAGGCAGGTTTGCATTCAGCGTATTGATAACGGTTACCTTGTTTGCCTCGTTATTGTTCGGCGCGGTATAACCTGCAAGGTATGAGGACGTTTCGCTGTATATCCACAGTTTATCGGCGTCGGCTTTTCCCTCGTTTACAAGGTCAAGCAGGTTTTTGAACCAGCCGCCGGGAGTCGTGCCCACTTCAATATACACGCTCTTGCCTTTTAAGCCCTCGTATATTTCGTCATTGTCGTATTTGCCGTTCGCGTTTGCGTCGGTAAAAAGCCCTTTCTTTGCGATAAGCATTTCGGCGTTGCTGAGCACATCGAGGAATACAAACGACACCGAGTTGCCCGCGCCGTCAATCGTATTCCAGGCAACACCCGCGCCGATGTAGCCGACATCAAGCGTGCGCCGGTCGGCACGCATCGCCGTCATTTCCGCAGGGCCGCTTTCTACAATAGTAAACTGGGGATTTATGCCGTATTTCGCAAATAATCCCTGTTCCGCAGCCACAGCCGCAAGCGGCGCGCCGCCCTCGTTTCCGTGAATACCGACACGGACTGTCGTTAAGCCTGAATCAGCGTCCTGACCGCCGCCGGCAAACAGCAGCGAAGCACCGACACACAGAGCCGCCGCAGTACCTACCATCTTTTTCATTATTTCCTCCATGCATTTAAGGATAAAATATCGCAGCACAGACACGCCTGCACACGGCGTATCTGTGCAGATGCCAATTATTTGGGAACTTCAAGATACATGCGGTACACCGTATCCCAGATATAATTCTTGAGGCGGGAAAACTCCGGATCGAGCTTTGTCGCCTGCGTCCGCGGATACGGCAGACCTATATCGATAATTTCTTTTATCTGACCGGGCCGCGCGCTCATGATAACAACGCGCGTTGCAAGCAGCACCGCCTCATCAACGTCATGCGTGATAAAAAACACTGTCTTGCGTTCGTTTTCCCATGTTTTAAGCAGGTCTTCCTGCAGCTGCGCGCGCGTCTGTGCGTCAAGCGCGCCGAACGGCTCGTCCATGAGCAGCACTTCAGGGTTAAGCGCATATCCGCGCGCAATCGCGACGCGCTGCTTCATGCCGCCTGAAAGCGCCTTGGGATACCGGTCTTCAAAGCCGACAAGGTTTACCATTTTTATGTAGCGTTCAGCCAGTTCGCGCTTTTCTTCTTTTGTATACGGAACCATGCTGCCGTCGGCGCCGCGTTTCTTCTGAAACTTTAACCCGTATTCGATATTTTTGCGCACGGTCATCCACGGAAACAGCGCATACTGCTGAAAAATAACGCCGCGCTCAGGACCGGGGCCGATAATATCCTCGCCGTGCATTTTCACAAAACCGCTGTCAAACGTCTCAAGGCCTGCAATAATATTGAGCAGCGTTGTTTTTCCGCAGCCGGAAGGGCCTACGACGCAGATAAATTCGTTTTCCCGTATGGCAAGGTCAACGCCGTTGAGGGCAACCGTATTCGGTTTGCCCGGGTCTTTATATTCCTTGCGCACGCCGCTGATTTCTATCAACGCTTCTTCTTTCACCTGCCTGACTCCTATTTCCATGTGGTTAATTTCTTTTCAATCAGCAGCAGTATTTTGTCGAGCACAAAACCGATAACGCCGATGGTGATAATGCCCAGCAGCACTATCGCCGTATCCATAAACTGCTGCGCTCCCTGAATACGCGCGCCTAAACCGAACGTTGTTCCGGTGAGCTCCGCGGCAATCAGCGTTGTTAAAGAAGCCGCCATGCCTAAGCGGGCGCCGACAAGGATATACGGAAACGACGCGGGTATCATAATGTCAAAGAACAGATTCTTATCCGTTGCCCCAAACGTGTACGCCGCCTTTACGAGCGTTTTGTCCACTTCCTTGATTCCCTGATAAATCGTAACGACCATCACGAGAAACGCCGCGATAAAAATAATCGTGTACTTGGGCGGCTCTCCAAGACCCAGTGCGAGAATCACAAGCGGTATGAGCGCGATAGGCGGAATCGTGCGGAAAAACTGAATCCAGGGTTCAACAATATTGCGCACCTTTGGATACCAGCCCATGAGGAACGCCACAGGAATCGAAACGACAAACGCGAGTCCAAACCCGATAAGCACACGCTGCAGCGATATGGAAATATCTTTGAAATACCGCCCGTCAGCCGCCGATTCAGACAGCAGCGCTGCCCATACCTGCTTAGGACTGGCAAGGAACGTATTGATCGACGGTATAAGCGTCATCAGGTACCAGATGATAAAGCCGCCGATGATAGAGACAATCATCAATATCATGCGGGTTTTTGGATCTCCGTCGCTGAAATCTTTCAGCTTGCGTTTTTTCTGCGGTATTTTCTGCGGCACAGCGCTCCTCCTTAGGTTATGCGCCGCAATGAAAATATTTGCATTGCGGCATCCGTATTGTCATATTATCACTCTTGTCTGCAAATTTGTAAAGCAATTTTTTGCAGTCTGTGTGTTTTTTATTTTCCCAACGCAGAAAACAGATACTGTTTGTATGCCTCAACACCGGGCTGATCAAACGGGTTCACGCCGAGCAGCAGGCTTGAAAGTACGCACGCAAACTCACAGAAGTAAAACAGCTCTCCGAACGTGTACGCATCGAGCGTATCAACAGAAAACTTAAAGCACGGCAGTATGCGCGCGTGCGCCTGATACACCGCGTCGAACGCACATGCGTTTATATCCGCAAAATCGCGGCCGTCAAGATAGTTAAAACGGTCGTCAACACCGTCCGCCGGTATGCGGCACGACGCGCCGCCGTTACGGACTTCCACAAACGTTTCATATATCAGGCGGCTGCCGTCCTGCACAAACTGCCCGACTGAGTGCAGGTCTTCCGAATACTGCGCACTTGAAGGAAACACACCCCTGCCCTGCTTGCCCTCGCTTTCGGCAAACAGCTGTATCCACCAGCGCGAAAAATTGCACAGCCGCGGTTCAAAAAAAGACAGCAGTTCAATGGCATACCCCGCCTGATACAGCAGATTGCGCGTGCAGGCATACTGATATGCGGGGTTTTCCTGCGCGTCAAGCGAAAAAAGCCTGCGCCGCATGCCGCGCGCGCCCTGCACAAGCTGCGCAATGTCGATTCCCGCCGCCGCCATCGGAAAGAGCCCTACCGGAGAAACGGCGGAATAGCGGCCGCCGATATCGGGCGGAAACGGCAAAAACCGCCAGCCGTGCTCCAGGCACAGCCGGTGCAGCTGACTTTCCGGCGTACCGGTGCAGATAATGCGCGCCGCCGCACCGCTTCCGTATGCTTTATAAAGAAGCGAACGCAATACGCGGAACGCACTGCCCGGTTCAAGCGTTTCAAAGTTTTTAGCGATAACGTTGACATAAAACGACGCGGAGCCAAGCGTTTTTTGCAGCCGCTCAAGCTCATACGCGCACAGCGTGTTGCCGGCATAGCATACTGCCGGCACGCTGTCGGGAGCAAGCGCCGTGATAACCGCGCGCGCGGCGTTGTTCGAGCCGCCGACGCCGGTGAGCACAAAGACGTCCGCGCCGCCGCGCACCTCAGCGGCAAGCTCCGTAAGCTCCGCCTGCACCGTACTGCCGCCCCATGTGTCAGGGTCAAGCCAGCCGAGACTGTCCGCATATTCCGCCATGCCGCCCCGCACCTGATCAAGCACGCGGCGCTGCCGCTCCATGTATTGTGTGCGCACACTGTCGGGAATAATGCCCGCCGCATCGGTATACGAAACACGCAGCATAATCTTCTATACTCCTGAAAAGAATTGCATCGCAGTACCGATATTATGCGGCCGCCCGCAAAAAAAGTAAAGCAAATTTTCCCGCCTCATCCGCACCATTTATGCAATTATTTGCTTTACAAAACGGATGACACGCTATACACTGACAATACAGGAACTGTACAGGAGAAGCATGTTTGCATGAAATATATCTTTCTTAACCTTAAGCGGTTTGACATTGCAAGTGAATACGGGGGCGTCAACTCCATCTCCGCGCCGGCACAGTGGGGCGCCCATATCGCGCACGAATTAACGGCGCGGCTTTCAGACATTGCGCACTCGGCTGCACTGCACGAATACCAGTTTCCGGTCTTTCTGCCTGAAGCGCATCTTATCCCCGCCGTTTCAGCGCTTGCCGAATCGGAAGGCTGCATCCGCCCGCATATCGGGTGCCAGGGCGTCTATCACGCCGACACCGCAAAAGGCGGCAATTTCGGCGCGTTTACCACGCTCAGGACGGCAAACGCCATGCGCCAGCTTGGCTGCACGTGGACAATTATCGGGCACAGCGAGGAGCGCCGCGCCAAAGCGGAATATATGGCGCTTGCCGGCGCGGAGCCGGAACACATCAGAGCCGCCGTGAACACGCTGCTGATGCAGGAAGTGCGCTGTGCAAGAAAGGCCGGGCTCAGCGTGCTGTTCTGCATCGGGGAGACGGCAGAAGAAGTACCGCGCCGCGCCGAAGTGCTCTCAGAACAGCTGGCGGCGCTTGACGCTGATGCCGGAGACGCCGGCAATACCGAAACCGTTATCGGCTATGAACCCATCTGGGCGATAGGCCCGGGAAAAACACCGCCTTCTGCACAGGAAATTGCCCAAACGGCGCGTATTGTAAAAACGCTTTGCGCGTATCCGCTCGTATACGGAGGCGGGCTGAAAAAAGAAAACGCGCGCGCTGTCGGCGCGGTGCCGGAGCTTGACGGAGGGCTTATCGCGCTTACCAGATTCAGCGGAGACATCGGTTTTTATCCGCAGGAATACAGCGAAATCATACAGGAATATATGAAAGGAGCAGCCGTATGAAACTGTCGTTTGAATATGGGCACGGGCTCATGGACGCGGAGCTGCCGGACAGCACCGATATATTTATTCCCGGAGAAACGGTTCCCGATCCGGAATGCATACCCGAATCACAGCTTGAACAGCGGACGCTTGACTCTCTGCGCAATCCCGTCGGGATACAGCCGCTTTCGGAACTGGCAAAACCGGGCTCAAAGGTAACGATTGTGTTCCCCGACCGCGTAAAAGGAGGAGAACAGCCGACATCGCACCGGAAAGTAGCGATCAAACTCATCCTGCAGGAACTGTATAACGCCGGCGTGCGCAAACAGGACATTCTGCTTATCTGCTCAAACGGACTGCACCGCAAAAACACGGAGCAGGAAATACGCAATGTGCTTGGCAGCGAACTTTTCAACGAGTTCTGGTACGATCATCAGATTATCAACCACGACAGCGAAGACTATGATCATCTCATAGACCTTGGCACAACAGAACGCGGCGATCCGGTCCTGATGAACAAGTATGTATACGACAGCGACGTCGCCGTGCTTATCGGCCATGTGCAGGGCAACCCCTACGGAGGATACTCCGGCGGATATAAACACTGCGCCACCGGCATAACGCACTGGCGCTCCATTGCGTCGCACCATGTGCCGAGCGTCATGCACCGCAGCGATTTTACGCCGGTGCGCAATGCGTCGCTCATGCGCACCAAATTTGACGAAATCGGCGCGCATATGGAAAAACGCATGGGCAAAAAGTTTTTCTGCTGCGACGCCGTGCTTGACACAAAAAGCCGCCAGATAGCCGTGTTCAGCGGGGCAGCAGACAAAATACAGCCGCTGTCGTGGCAGATCGCGGACAAGCGCACCTACGTGCCGTTTGCCGAACACACATACGATATCCTCGTGTTCGGCATGCCGCAGTTTTTCCATTACGGCGACGGCATGGGCACAAATCCGATCATGCTCATGCAGGCAATTTCCGCGCAGGTGGTGCGTCATAAGCGCATCATGAGCGACAACTGCGTCATCATCTGCTCGTCTCTGTGCAACGGCTATTTCCACGACGAGCTGTGGCCCTACCTGCGTGAAATGTACGATATGTTCCAGCACGATTACATGAACACACTGCCGGACATGAACCGCTACGGCGAATACTTTGCCACAAATCAGGAATACGTGCGCAAGTACCGGTTCTGCAATGCGTTTCATCCGTTCCACGGGTTTTCGATGATCTCAAGCGCGCATATCGCCGAAATGAACACCGCCGCCGTCTATCTTGTCGGGGCTCAGGAACCAGGTTATGCGCGCGGCATGGGACTTAAGACGCGCGCAACGTTTGAAGAAGCGCTGCAGGACGCGGTAAAAAAATATACCGGCCCCAATCCCCGTATCCTCGCGCTGCCGCGGACATTTAAGACAACCGCCGTGCATTTGTGCATGAAAAACGGCGATGACAGCCTGTACGCAGCAGCTGCTGCGGCACATCTGTAATACTCTGTAAAAAGGCGGACGCACATGGATTATTTTACGATAGCAAAAGAAGCGTTAGGCAAAGAAAGCAAAATCCCGCTTGCGGCGCTCGGCAGCGCCGGAGAAGTGTTTTATGAAATGGCGCTCGATATGATAACCCGCATCGAGGCACATAACCGCGAGGGCAGACCGACAGTGTTTATCTGCCCTGTCGGCCCCGTAGGACAGTACCCCATATTTGTGCGGCTCGTAAACGAACGCGGCGTAAACCTGCGGCACGTCTGGTTCTTTAATATGGATGAGTACCTGAACGATGACAAAACATGGATCAGCATGGAGCACCGCTTGAGCTTCCGCGGTTTTATGCAGAAAACGGTATACAGCTGCATACGCAGCGATCTGGTAATGCCTGAAAACCAGCGCGTATTCCCGGATCCGGCTGACCCTGAACGCACGGACCGGCTGCTTGCCGAACTCGGCGGCCCCGACGTCTGCTACGGCGGCATCGGAATTACCGGACACCTCGCGTTCAACGAGCCTGAAAACGTGCCGGTGCAGGAATTTGCGCAGCGGCCTACGCGGGTGCTTGCGATTTCCCCCGAAACACGCGCCACCAACGCCGCAGGCGATCTCGGCGGCGCGCTTTCCGCGATGCCGCGCTGGTGCGTTACCATCGGCATGCGCCAGATACTTTCGGCGCGCGCGGTGCGGCTGTACTGCTTCAGAGACTGGCACCGCGCAGTCGTGCGTCAGGCGGCGTACGGAGACGTAAACGCGCTCTTCCCGGCGACACTGGTGCAGAACCATCCTGACGCACGCATAACATTCTGCGCAAACGTGGCGGAACCGGCATACTGATTCCGCCGCGCGTTCTGCATACGCCGGATATGCGCCGCATCCCGCGGCAGCTACTCCTTCTGCATATCCGGCAAAGTAAAAACAAAAAAGTAAAAATATGCGGACAGGCTGCTCTGCGGCAGCCTGTTTTTCTTTGCCTGTACAGGTATGCTGCAGAGCGGGGTTTTATCAGCCGGAAAGTGCAGCAGTCATTTTGCCGACAGAGGCTTGCAGCTTGCATGAATACAGCAGCAAGCGTTGAAGCTGAGCAAGCAAACTCACAAATTT
>DXHG01000194.1 GCA_019113455.1 Candidatus Treponema faecavium
GGCAAATTTCTTACCGGATAAACGGCAAAATAAATATTTGCCATCGGCAAATATTTATTTTTTAAACGGGAAATTTTTTGCCGACGGCAAATGCGCATCAGCACACGCAGAAACCGCGCGCAAGCGCAGAACCGCCATCCGCATAGGGCTCAAACCATTTATATTTGTTATCCCTGTTACAAAACAGCGGCTACATTCGTTATACTTGTTAGGACAACGGCGCCGCACCAGGCGTTCGACAATCAGGATACGGGTATGATACCATATAATGCAAAATCAGCGCTGACTCCTTTCTTGCTGTTTACCGTTATCTCCGCATACGCTCACGCGCTCTCTGTGGAAGAATCGGTGCAGCTTGCGCTGCAGCACAACGCCGAGCTGCGCCAGCAGGCGCTGCTGCTTGAAAACGCGCGCAAAGAAAATTCTGCACGCTGGAATGCGTTTCTGCCGTCCATATCGGCAGGCGGCGGCATATCAAACACGCACACATTCACACCGCAGACAGCGGCGCAGTGGGCCTGGAACGCATCCGCCGGCATTTCGATCAATTTGCAGACAAATGCGCCGGTGCAGCTCATGCAGAAAACGCTCGCATTTGAAGCGGCGCAGACGCAGTACAATCAGCTTGAGCGCAGCGTGGTAAAAGAAGTGATACTCGCCTATTACGCACTCATCGCACTTCGCACCAATATTGAAATATTGCAGACAAACCTGACGCTTTCAGAAGAAGTATACCGGCAAAACAGGATAAACTATGAATATGGACTCACGTCGGAGCTCGACATGCTGCGTTCCCAGTACGCATATCAGCGGGCGGGTCCTGAACTGCAGGCCGCCGAAAGCTCGTACGAGTCTTCGCTGAGAGCGTTTCTGATTCTCATCGGCGCGGACGAAGGCGAACCAGACCCGAACGCCGTGCCGCCGCTGTACGCGCTTGACCTTCCTGACGTGCAGCTGCTCACCGACTCATACAGCGCAAACCGCCTCGATATTATTCAGCTTGAGCAGGCGGTACAGGAAGCGGAACTGAACAAACTGTCGCTTGCGCTGTCAACCCGTGCACCAACGCTTAACTTGAGCGAGACGCTCCGCCTGTCTCCCGACGGCTCGGACGCATTTTCGGCAGAGCCCGGCGTAGGCGGCACGTTCAGCGTCTCGCTCAGCATACCGCTTGACAGCCTGATTCCCGGTTCTTCCGACAGCCTTTCCATAGCAGCGGCGGAAAACGCAATTACTGCGGCGCAGATTGCACTTGAGACCGGGCAGAAACAGGCGTCGCAGAATATCGCAGACTGCGCCGCAGAAACAAAGCGGCTGTATGAGACGCTCAATATATCGCGCCTTAACCATCAAATCACGGAGCGCGCATACGCGCTTGCGCAGGATGGATACGACAACGGGCTTGTAAGCCAGACCGATCTTGAAACGTCGCGGCAGGATATGACGGCCGCATGGCAGGCGGTTGTGCAGGCAGAAATAAACTATTTTTCGGCGGTATACAATTTGGCAGACGCGCTGCAGCTCAGCGTAAGCGACGTATATTCGCTGTGGGGGATACAATGAAAAACAAAAGCGAGCTTATTGATATTGTCGGCAAAGCGATCGTTATCCTGCTTATCGCCGTGTTTACGGTTATCGGCATCATGCACATGGTTTCGGGCAGACAGGCGAACACCCGCGCACAGTTTCCCGACCAGACAGCACAGCAAAACACCATCACCGTGTCAACACTCACGATACAGCCGCAGACAATAAACCGCACCGTCAAGCTCAACGGAGAAGTATCTTCCAAAACAGAAGTCAATCTGTACCCGCACACCGGCGGCACCGTGAGCCGCCTGCTCGCCGATGAAGGAACACGAGTGTATAAAGGAGACGTTATCGCCTATATCGACCCTTCCAAACCCGGATCCGCTTATGCGCTCAGCCCCGTCTCGGCGACAGTCGGCGGCACTATTATCAGCCGTCCGGTAAATGTCGGAGACACGGTAACTATAAACACCTGCATTGCGACAGTCGGCTCTCTTACAAACCTTGAAGTACATGTGAATGTTTCTGAAAAGTACAATGCGTATCTTAAGCAGGGGCTGGGAGCGTTCATACGCACGATATCCGCGCCTGACGATATAATAGAAGCGACTGTTACTTCGATAAGCCCGGTCGTTAATACGGCAAGCCGCACGCTTGACGTAACGCTCACTCCGGCACGGCAGACAGATGCGTTAAAGCCCGGCATGTTCGCATCAGTGGAGCTTATTATCCAGCAGGAAACAGATACGGTTGTCGTGCCGAAATCGGCGCTGCGTGAATTCAATACCGGATACACCGTATTCTGCGTTTCGCCGGACAATACCGCAGTCCGCGTGCCGGTTGAAACGGGCCTGCAGAACGACACGCAGGTGCAGATAACAAGCGGGCTTGCAAACGGCGATATCGTTATCACGGCAGGTTCAGTTACGGAAGGTTCTCCGGTCCGCATCTCAAACGCATCCGCACAGCAGTAACGAGGCTCCGTCATGAGTATTTCAGAATTATCAGTCCGCAGACCCGTCGCGATGACAATGGTCTACCTGCTGATCTGTATTATCGCAGCCGTCTATATCCCGCGCCTCGGAGTCGCCCTGTATCCGTCCACCACCTATCCGTTTCTGTCGGTAACGACGACATACACGGACGTCGGCCCGGAAGAAATTGACCAGAACGTAACGGACGTCATCGTGAACCGGCTCACGCGCGTCAAAGGCGTGCAGCAGATCACGTCAACATCGCGCACCGGACGCAGCAGCGTCTCGCTTGAGTTTGCCTACGATCAGGACATGGACGAGGCGTTTAACGATGTTACGTCTGCGCTCGCAAACATTTCAAACGCACTGCCAGACGGCTGCGACGCCCCTTCCATACGCAAGTACGATTCCGATTCGCGCGCGATTATGCGCCTTGTCATAGACGGGGATCTGCCGCTTGACGAGCTCAAAACGCTTGCCGAAGACACGATACAGCCGCTGCTCGAACGGGTTGACGGCGTTGCCGCGACTGACATTATGGGCGGGCGGACAAAAGAAATCCGCATAGACTTGCAGCGAAACCGGCTTGAAGCATACGGCATCACGATTCCGCAGGTTACGTCGGCGCTTGCCGCGCGCAACATCCAGACGTCAAGCGGTACGATGACGCAGCAGGGCGTCGACTATGAAATCATTACGAACGAGTATTACGGCAATCTTGACGATATACGCCAGACGACTGTTGCCCTTAAATCAGGCGCGGCGATTACCGTTGACGACATCGCAGACGTGTATGAATACTACGACGACACCGGCCGCGACGTATACATCAACGGCGTGCCCGCGCTTTATATCAGCGTTTCAAACGAATCAGGCTCAAACGCCTCTGCCATTTCCCGCGGCATTCACGAAATGATTCCTGAAATAAACGACCGGCTGCCCAAAGGCATTTCGCTGCAGGTGCTCAGCGACGACGCCACGCTCATAGACTCAACGATGAGCCAGGTGTACTCGGCAGGCGTCGAAGGCGCGCTGCTTGCAATGCTCGTGATATTCTTTTTTCTGCGCGGCATCAGAAGCGCGCTTATTATCGGGCTTTCAATGCCTATCTCGGTCCTGATTACGCTTATGGTCATGGCAATGATGGACTTGACTATCAACATGATGACTATGTCGGGCCTCATTCTCGGCATGGGCATGATGGTAGACTCTTCTATCGTTATTCTTGAAAATATCACGCTCAGACGGGAAAAAGGCGAACAGTCAGCGATCGCGGCGATTCTCGGCAGCCGCAACATGCTCAACGCAATCGTCGCCTCGACGCTTACAACGCTGTGTGTATTTGTTCCTATCCTTATTTATCAGGCGGAACTTGAATCATACGGACAGCTGTTTAAGGAAATGGTTATCACTATCTGCGTGTCCCTTTCTGCGTCACTGATTGTAGCGGTAACGCTCGTACCGGCGCTCTGCGGCAGTATTCTGCCCATAAACACCCGCACGCAGCGGCCGCTGCACAATAAAATCGCCAAGTTCCTTGACGACACCATTGCGCGCTCAATCGACATGATTGAATACGGATACGCAGCTGTGCTCAATTTCTGCCTGCACAACCGTTTTCTTGTGCTTGCACTCGTCATCGTCATGTGCGCCGTCT
>DXHG01000195.1 GCA_019113455.1 Candidatus Treponema faecavium
CGTAAGCCCGTATACATCGACACCTTTCTTGCGCCTGATAAGATCACAGCCGGCAACGATATTGCCCCACTGGTCGTCGCCGCCGATTTGCAGCGAGCAGCCATGCCGCTCGTGGAGCATGAGGAAATCATAGCTTTGCAGCAGCTGATAGTTGAATTCAAGAAACGAGAGCCCCGTCTCCATGCGTTTTTTGTACGCCTCAAACGTGAGCATACGGTTGACGGAAAAGCATGAGCCGATATCGCGCAGAAAATCGATATAGTTCAAATCTGCAAGCCAGTATTTGTTGTTGTCAAATATGCCGCTTTTGCCGTCAAAACCGATAAACCGATCAAGCTGCGCCTTTATGCGCTCCACATTTGCGTCGATCTGCTCATACGTGAGCATTTTACGCATCTCGGTCTTTCCCGACGGATCGCCGATGCGGGCAGTGCCGCCGCCAACCAGCGCGATGCCATTATGGCCTGCGGCGCGCAGGTGGCGCATCGCAAAAAACGGCACCATATGCCCAATGTGCAGACTCTGTCCGGTCGGGTCGCAGCCGCAGTAAAACGTTACCGGCCCCGCATCCATAAGCGCGGAAAGCCCTTCAACATCCGTGCATTGCTGAAAGAATCCCCGTTCTTTCAGCGTCTCAAGCGCATCATTCATGTGCAAACTCCTTTACTGCAAAAAAAAAGACTCCTCACGGAGTCTGATTCTGGTACGTCCCATTATGTTCGCCTGCGCGGACGGCAGCTACCGCCAGCGCGCGATACACGGGACACGCTCCGTATAGACACACATACTCCGATAGCTGCGGTAGAGGTAGGCCTCATAAAAGCACGCGGAAAAAATATTGTTGTCCATATGGAACATATCAGTATTCATGCAAAAACTATAGCATTAGTAAAGGAAAATGTCTAGTAGCAGCGTGCCGCTGCTCTGGCCGTATTGACGCAGCAGTTTATTTTATCATAGAATTGTAATATACATAGTTACCGTCAGTATGGAGAATTTTACCATGCAGGAGATATGCGAATGATCACGCAGCGCTTGCAGCGGCTCACGCCGTATATACCTGGAGAGCAGCCAAAAGACCGCCCATACATAAAACTGAACGCAAACGAAAACCCCTATCCGCCGTCTCCGCGTGTCGCGCAGGCGCTCGAGGTACTTGCCGCACATAATCCAATGAACATGGCGCTGTATCCGGATCCTGAGT
Source organism: Candidatus Treponema faecavium (assembly GCA_019113455.1). Lineage (GTDB taxonomy): Bacteria > Spirochaetota > Spirochaetia > Treponematales > Treponemataceae > Treponema_G > Treponema_G faecavium. The sequence goes on from DXHG01000195.1 coordinate 1,205, forward strand.
CGGCGGAACTCCGCGCCGCCATCGCCGATATGCTCAACCAGACCGGCGGCGTGCTCTGCCGCACCGCAGTTACGCATGACGGTGTCTGCCGCCCCGCGCCTGAGAACGCGCTTGCCTCTCCGCTCACGCCAGATATGCTTTTTGCCGGCAATGGTTCAGACGAGGTGCTTTCGTTTTTGTTCTGTGCGTTTTTTGAAAGCGACCGACCGCTCGTACTTCCCTGCCATACGTATAGCTTTTATCCCGTATACGCAGCATATTATCAGATTCCGCTCAATCCGGTTCCGCTCCATGATGATATGAGCGTTGACATACCGGCGCTGATTGACGCCGCACAGCGGACGCAGAGCAGCATTATTCTTGCAAATCCGAACGCGCCGACAGCTCGTGCGGTTTCACGGGAACAAATAGCATCGCTGCTTGACAGCTGCCCGCGCGGACAGATTGTCGCCGTTGACGAGGCGTACGCCGATTTTGGCACAGAAAGCGCGCTTCCGCTGCTTTCGCGGTATGACAATCTTGTTGTCGTACGCACGTTTTCAAAAAGTTTTTCTCTTGCCGGTATGCGCCTCGGCTATGCAGCGGCGCAGCCGGAGCTTATCAGCGCGCTCACGAAGGCAAAAAACTCATTCAATCATTTTCCCTGCGATATTGCGGTGCAGACTGCAGGCATTGCCGCCTGCAGCGATGTGCCCTACTATGTGTGCACGGCACAGCAGATAACAACGGAACGGGAGGCTTTTACGGCGTTTCTGCGTACCCAAGGCTGGTGCGTCAGCGATTCGCAGACTAATTTTGTATTCGTGCAAAAAAAACCGTACGAGGGGCGGTTTCTCTACGAATATATAAAGCAGCACGGTATTCTTGTCCGCCATTTTGCAGCGGAGGAAATACAAAATCATATACGAATCACGATTGGCACGGAGCAGCATATGCGGCAGCTCAGGCAGTGTCTTTCGGACATGCCTGCCGCCGCTTACGGCTCATAATCAATCGACACTGCACTAACAAAAGGAGTTCTTATGCGTTTTCTTGTTTTGTCTGATATACACGGTGATACGGCTGTGCTTGACGCGCTTGACGATGAATTTGCCGCGGCAGATGCGGTGCTGTTTGCAGGCGATTTTGCACGCTTTAATGAACCGGAAACCGGGCTTCCGGTATTACACGCGCTCGTAAAAAAGCACGAAACGCTGTTCAGCGTGCTCGGCAACTGCGACAAGCCTGAGTTTATACAGGAGCTTGAACGGCTTGACGTGTCGGTGCAGGGCGATATGGTGTTCAGAGACGGACTTGTATTCGCAGGCAGCGGCGGCGCACTGCGCTTTACCGGCACAACGCCCAATGAACGCAGCGACGAGGAGCTCGTGTCCGATCTGCATATCATACTTGAGCAGACGGTCGAACATTCGGAACACAGCGGCATGTGGCGGAACATGATACTCCTGATTCACCAGCCGCCCAAAGATACACTCTGCGACCAGATTGAAAGCGGCGCGCATGTGGGCTCGCCGCTGCTTAAGGAATTTATCGAAAAAACGCAGCCGCTTGCAGTCATTACCGGACACATTCACGAGTCGGCGGCTGTCGACCATATCGGAAGCACGCTCATCATCAATCCCGGCGCGGCAGCGGAAGGCAAATACGCGATTCTTGAGATTACAGCTGACAATGACGAGTGGCATATACAGAACGCCGATCTCAAAACAACAGCAAAAGAGCAGCAAGCGCAGTAGTGTCAAGTTAAAGGCCGCGCCGCTTTGAGCGCGCCGCGGCAAGCGCGTATTATTTGCCGATGTAGTTCTGCATCAGCTTGACAAAGAGGTAGATTTTTTTATAAATAGCTTCGCACTGTTCCGGTATGGAGTCTTCGGCAAAGCGTTCAAGTTCTTTCCAGTTAATCACAAGCGAACCGCTGTTCGCGGTATAATCATTGAGCAGCGAGCGCGTGTGTTTGGCAAACACAATCAGGTTCTGCGTGCCGTTCATCAGATAAAGGCGAGCCTGGTTATTTATATCGCGCAGCTGTGTCCGTATAATGTTCTGCGCTTCTTTATCGCGCTCAGCACGCGCGGCAAGCATTTTCAATTTGCTTCCTGCCGGAGCTTCATCGGTCAGCGACGTGTCAAACTGCGTAATCGTGTCGGAAAGCGCAATGAGCGCATTATATGCGTCTGACATCGGTGTCGAAAGCGACAGCGCCGCCCATTTGCCGCGCACCAGCACCAAATCGGTAAAAGCGCGCACATCACGCTTTACATAATTGATAAGAAATTCCTTTAAGTAATTAAGCGCCTGACTGTAGATAAAGCCGTCAAACAGCTTGCGCTGGAGCAGCGCGCTGAACGCTTCCGTGTAACCTTTGAGGCACGATACGTTCGTTGTTCCGAACACCTGCTGCACCAGCGTATCTATGCGGGAGTTTTTTTGTTCCTGCTGTATCTTTTTCAGCGTAAGCGACGCTTCTGTCTTTATTTTATTGATGTACGGCTCGCATATGTGTTCATTGGGAACTTTTACGCCCGCTTCGTAAAACGGGTCATGCGAGGCAAGTTTTATCATCATCTCAAACACGTGCGCATTGCGCAGCGTCTTTAAGCGGGCAAGCAGTTTATTCCATGCGGAAAGCTGCACCGGTTCAAATCCCTTTGCGTTTTTTAAGAACGCCATCACCGCTTTCCAGTCTGCCTCAATCAGCACGACCGGCCACGCAGCCGTGATAAAATCTTTCAGGTCGTCTATGATATATTCGCCGCTGATTGGGCTGAACGCCGGAATCTCATCAAAGCTGCGCTCTTTCATGCCGGCGGCAAATTTGCGCAGCATAAAAAAGTAATCGTATTTGCAGAAGTTCTGCATCGCAGCGATACAGGAATACAGAAAATCAATTTTTGCCGCCGCGTCGCCTGAAAAACTGGCACTGAACTGTTCAAGCAGGCTTTTTATTTCAGCGTCCAGTTCCGCAGCGGAAAGCGTTTTTGCCCGCTCATAGATTGCTTCTTCCGAAAGCGCGTCAACCAACGCCAGCTGTTTTTCTGTCAGCGCCGTTGTAATAACAAGACGCTTGAGCGCGTTTGGGTTTTCTATCGACTGAAACAGCGCCTGCGCAGGGGCTACGGTTTTATAGAGCTCATAAAAGAATTTCGCGTACGGAACAAGGACTTCATCGGAACTGAACTTGTAAAACTTGAAATGAGTTTTTGATAAATTCTTTGCAACTTGCCTGAGCATACGCTTTTTTTCAGCTTCTTCATCACCGGCCTTTAATATGATGTCCAGAATCCGCTGCAAAAAGCTCTCTTTTTTATTACTGTCATTTTCTGTATTCCCGCTCATGGTTCTTTACTATCGTAAAAAAACAAGCGTTTGTCAAGGGAATGTGCTGCGGCAGGATGTGCGGCTTTTTCGCTTCGTTATATGCCGAACAGTTCCAGCAGCCGGTAGATGATGTATCCGGCAATGCCTGAGCCGAAAATAATCAGTATCGGGCTTGCATGAAACCTGCGGCATATCACAAACCCCGCAATGAACAGCAGCACTTCTACCGCATGAAAGTTACTCAGGCTGATACTTGAAAAATCGGAATTAAACACTGCAAGCAGCAAAATAGAAAGACCGGCGGCGGCAATCATCGCCACAATCGCGGGCCGGAGCCCTGTGAGAATCCCCTGCATCACGCGCAGATTACGATAGCGCATATACAGCGCCGACAGCAGCAGCACCACCAGCACCGAGGGGAATACGCTTCCCAGCGTGCAGATAACCGCGCCGAACAAACCGCCGACAACGCCGCCTGCCTGCTGTCCTACCTGCTGTCCCACAAATGTCGCGCAGTTAAGCACAATCGGGCCCGGCGTCATTTCCGATATGGTGATAAGATCCGCAAACTCCGCAAGCGTTATCCATTCGTTTACTTCTATTATCTGATGCTGGATAAGCGGCACCGCAGCATACCCGCCGCCGAAACTGAATAAGCCTATCTGAAAGAACGCGATAAACATCTGCACGTAAATCATTCTCCGCGCTCCTCTTTGCCGCTATGCCTGCCCGCGTACAAAATATGCACCAGACCGACAGCCGCGCAGACGATGATGATCATGACAGCGCTCACGCCGCAGAAGTACGACGCGATAAACGCCGCAATCATCAGTCCTATCCATAATATGCTCTTTGTTTTGAGTACATTCTGCGCAAGCGATATAACAACATCGAATATAACCGCCGCCACACCAGCGCGCATCACCTGCAAAAGCAGCGCGATATGCGCATTGTCCTTAAACCAGTTGTAAATAAACGATATAATGGAAATAATAATAAGCGGCGGCAGCACCGTGCCCAATACCGAAACAAGAGCCCCCGGGATTTTACGCAGCCGGTAGCCGACCACGATCGACATATTGACGGCAAGCGACCCGGGCGCCGACTGGGCAATCGCCGTCATATCAAGCATTTCATCGTCGCCAATCCATTTGAGCTGCTCGACAAACTTGCTTTTCATCATGGAAATGATAACAAACCCACCGCCAAACGTACAGGCGCTGAGCACAAAATTAGTTACAAACAGTTTCCAGTAGATGCGGCTGCCAGGCTCTGTGGTCTTCATATTTCTTCTATAATATATTATACCGCGCAATCAGTCAAACACATAAAAGCATCCCTGCTCGGCAAAACCGGCAAACCCGTCTGCGCAGGCGTCATATGTTTCTACCGCGTCGCCGTAATGGCACAAGAACATCTTTTGCTTTACAGCTGCAGGCAGATGCTGCAGCTCCTGATAAGACGCATGAACGCCGCCGGTATACAGCTGACAATCGTGAAAGATATACTCTATCGGATACGCGCCGCACAGCCAGTCAAGCAGCGCTGCGTCATACCGTGTGTCGCCGGTAAACAGCACGCGGTTATCGACAAGCACGCCGTATGAAATAAAGCCGTTTTCCCAAGAGCCGGAGCGGTCAGGAATATGAATGGTGCGGAACAGCTTAAAGTCAATGCCGCCAAACTCTATATGATAGAGCCTGCGCGGCGTATCCGCAATGAGCGACGGCGTGATTTGTTCAAAATAATCATGGAATGTCAGCAGCCGCGCAGATTCCTGCTCGCTGTGCATAAGCCCGCCGCGAAGCGACTCATTCCACAGTACATCGCGGTACTCGTCGGGAATAAGCATGCGCGGCCGAGAACGCGACATATACATGCCTAACAGCGCCGCTTCTTCAAGGCCGCCGATATGATCCGCATGGGAATGTGTAATAATATAGTTTTGTATCTGCTCAATCGCGCAGCCGTACTCCGCAAGCGCACACGAACAGCGCGTGCCGCAGTCAATGAGCACGTGCGTGCCGCCTTTGACTATCAGTATATTTGTCTGGTAAAACCGGCGGGAAAAAGCCGACCCTGTGCCCACAAAGAAACACGACAGCGCGCCGTCATTTACCAGTGCTGCGGAAGACTGCTGCATTTTCTGAACCATATCCATACCTCGGTAAAGAAGTATAACACAGGAAAGCCGTTTTGTCTAAATCATGCGCCGGCAGAGAAAAACAACGCCGGGAGCACATACACATCTGCCGCGCCTGAAACCAGAATACCGCCCATTCCCATTTCAAGCGGGAGCGCGACATCCAGATCATAGCGGTCGCCGATTGCAACGCAGTGTTCTGCGTCCGTGTGCGAAAGCTCACAGGCAAGCTCAAACGGCCTGCGGTGCGGTTTTGACACGCCGCATGTATCAAGCCCGATTATGCCGCTGATAAAGCGTTCAACGCCGAGCGCCGCAAGCGTTTTTTGAGCTGGGAGCACGGGATTATTGGTTACACACATAAGGCAAAAGCGTTCAGCCATCTTTGAAAGCGCAAGCTGCAGTTGGCTGTCAGCACACAGGAAGCGCGCCGGTTCAAGCAGATTCCTGCGCCACTCAATACTTTTTGCAATCGGCACGCCAAGCGCTTTTAACGTGTTGCCCAGGCTGACACAGCCGCCGTGTTCGCGCTTCCAGTTTTCGCGATAGGAGCTCACCTGCCTGCGCGCCGCGTCAACGGACATCCCCTGCTCCAGCGCATACTGGCGTATCTGCACGTCAACCTGCTCAAACGCATACGCCTCGTTTGTATACAGCGTGGAATCTATATCAAAAATAAGCGTCCGCACCTGCTCAGGAATACGATAGACTGTCATTCGACTGTGTGCTCCGGTTCATAGACTTGCGCCGCGTGAAACAGCGCCTGCGCGCCTTCCGCTATTGAAGAAAACTCACCGCGCCCAAGCCCCGCAAACACCGCGTCCCCGACAAGCTCGCTGTCAGGACACTCCGGCACAATAATTGCGATACCGGCGGCACTGCTTTTGAACTGCACCCACGCGCTGTTTTTCGCCTGCCCGCCGGTAATGCACATGGACTGTACATCGCCTGCGCCCTGCTGGTGCGCAATTTCGCGCAAAAGCTCCACACCGCGACGCACTCCGCCTGCAATATCGGCCATGAGCGCGAAACCTTCGCCTGAACCCTCCTGAATCAGCCTGTCAATCAGCGCCGCATACGAAAGCTGCGGCGCCGTCCGCTTTTTATATTCGCTGAAACGGCTCCCGCTGTCCATACTCAGCACGCTCGCGTTGTACAGCTCAGGCAGCACAGACGGCAGTGTCCGTATACCGCTTTCATGGACGGGTTCGCGCGTACACAGGTTAAGCCCTTCGCTTGAACCCGCGCGGTCGCAGAGCCTGCCCGGCGCAAGCGTGTCGGTGCCGACAAGCGCCGTAATAAAATCGGGAGCCCCGCAGTATACGGGCGTGCGCTCGGCAAGCCCCAGCAGCTCCGCCTGTTCCTGACGCACATATCCGGCAAGCTCCCCGGGAGCGGCAAACGGCGGCAGCTTGTCCGCTTCGATTTCGTTTTCTGCAAGGGACAGCTCTGTCCAGTACGCCTCGCGGTACCGGCTTTCAGGCAGAATCGTCAGCGCAGTCCCTGTCAGCCAATACATGAGATATTCAGGACCGGAATAGATATAACGGCTGTTATTCCAGCTTGCGTGGTACACAGTGCGGAAAAAAAGCAGGCGCGGAATAAACAGGGAACGCCCGACTGCGGAAGGAACATATGCCGGCACCGGTTCGTTCCATAACAGCAGCGTGCCGTCATCGCTCACGAGTGTCGGCCCGTTTCCCGAAATGCAGATGCCCAGCACTTCACAGCAGCATTCGTGCAAAAGCGCGTGTACCGCGCGCACAAACGAGTCGCACCACAGCGAAACAGACACGTGCGGCAGAACGCCTGCATGGCAGATGCCGCCGAAATACTGTCTGCTGTACGCACGCACGCTGCCGGACATGTCAATCAGCGCTGCTTTTAGAGAAGACGTCCCTATATCGGCGCACAAAAAGGCGCTGGTCATTGCTCGATTTTCACCAGTTTTTCGATAATATTGCGGTTATCAAGCAGATTGCTCAGCGACTGATTATGGTGCAGCCGCGCGATGACGTTTGCAAACAGACCACTCACATTCGTGCTGATATACCATTCGCACTTAAGCAGATCCTCGTGATACACGGCGTTTGTGCCGATAACCCGATAGAACAGCCCTTTTTTATACGCTTCGTTAAACAAATCAATCGCGCCGCCGGTAAAAAACGGCAGGCTTATCGCGGCAATCACCTTTGTCGCACCCTGCTCTTTAAGGAACTCCATTGCCTTAAGCAGCGTACCGCCGGTGCCGAGCATGTCGTCCGCAAGGAACGCGACCTTGCCGCGGACGTCGCCGAGCAGTTTTACCGCCTTGATATTCGTATCGCGCGCGTTCTGCGTTACGACGGAATAATCGCGCTCCTTGTAAATCATTGCAAGCGGCTTTTTTAAGCCGGTCGCGTAAAACTTATTGCGGTCTACCGCGCCCGTATCAGGCGACACGACAACAAGGTTTTCCGTTCCGCCGGTCAAATCAACCAGCTTGCTCAACTCGCGGATAATCTGATAACTCGCATGAAGGTTTTCAAGGTGCGTCTTGCCGAATGCGTTTACAATCTCGCGGGAATGAATATCAAGCGTAATGATGCGCGCAACGCCCATGTTTTCGTAAATATGACCGAGGAGGCTCGCCGTAAGCCCTTCCCGCCCCTTCTTTTTGTGCTGGCGGCTGTACGGATACACTGGAACGACAAGCGTAATCTGCGCGGCTCCCGCCTGACGCACCGCGTCAATCGTTACGAGCATACTCATGATATGATCGTTCACGGACATCGCCTGCGTGTTCTTGCCGCCGTTGAGCGAGATAGGCACGTGGTTTTCAACGTCCTGGAAAATAAATACATCTTTGCCGCGGATGCAGTCAAGGATTTCTGTTTTGAACTCGCCGTTCATGAAATAGGTAAACTGCGCGTTTACCTTAAACTCAGGCACGCGGTATTTTTCCGTACTCCCTCTGATACATAAATCAGACGTCCGCATGTCATTATCGAAATTTATCTGTTTGATAAGATCATTCTTTTCAAGCTCATACCGCTTGGTGAGCACATCGCTTTTCAGTCCGAAACGGTGCTTATAGATATGACGAAGATGCACAATTACTTCATTCGCAAACGTCTCACCGCCCGGACAGGCAATGATAGCAAGGTTTGTTGGCTCGGAATACGGCATACGTTACCCCTGTGATACGGAACGAAACACAACTAATGCAAAGAACGTATGTACTCTACCATAAAATAACCCGCATTGTAAAGGCGGATATACGCACGCTGCACGCACGCTGCACGCATGCTGCACGCACGGCTGTTTTCTGTGCGGGTCTCCCCGCGGGTGTTCTGCGTGTGCACGCGGGCTTGCCGCGCAGCAGCAAGCCTAGTCCGAGCAGCACCCACAGAACCTGTGCTGACAGATAATACGGCCTATTGTTCCGACGCCAGTTTCTGCACGTGCGCTTCTGAAAGTCCGTCAAGCCGTTTTGTATTGTGCCCCGTGTACAGGTATTTCAGAAGCGCCTGTGCCTGTCTGTCTCTTTATCATATGCCGTACAGTTGTAAAACACCGTATGCGCGCCGTCGTTAAAGATGCCGTATACAGTATACAGCATCTCTGTTTCGCGCGCAAATTTGCGGCTGTATAGCAAATAAAAAATTTGCCGCTGGCAAAATTTAATTTTGCCGTTTATCAGACATGAATTTTGCCGATGGCCAGCGGCGCACTTGCCGATTGCAAATTTTCAGTTTGCCGTCGGCAAATAAAACGTTTGCCATCGGCAAGTGTCCCGCTGGCCGACGGCAAATTTCTTACCGGATAATCGGCAAATTTTTTATTTGCCATCGGCAAATTTTTATTTTTTAAATGGGAAATCTGACAGCCGTCGGCAAATTGTACGGTTTGCACTTATAGGAACTCCGGCTGCGGCAAGCTGCAAAACAGCCCGCCTTATATTGCTTTTTTGCCGTATATATGATACCTCAATTACAGGCGTTGTGTACAAGACACGGCACCATCCCATTGTGAGGAGCGTTATGACATCACGCACGATCCTGTTTATTCTTATATTCCCGCTGCTGGCGCTTGTGTATTCCTGTACGACAACGGCGGTTCCCGACACGCCGCAGGCTCAGGCCGCGACTGCGATCGAAACGGCTAAGCCGCCCGTGCCCGAAACACAGGAGCTCCTCCTCACGTTTGCCGGAGACATCATGGCGCACTCGGTTAATTTCCAGATGGACGATTACAGCCTCATTTATGCGGATATCGCCGATATCCTGCACAGCGACGATCTTTCGTTTGCCAATATGGAAACGCCCGTGCATACCGAACGCCCGTATGAATCGTATCCCACGTTCAACGTGCAGGCCCCGTACGCTGCTGCCGCCATTGAAGCGGGGTTTGACGTGTTCTCTCTGGCAAACAATCACTCAAACGATCAGGACGCGCAGGGCATAGACAGCACCGCGCGCTTTTTTGCGTCGCAGCCGGTATACGCGGCAGGCATACGCAGCACGAACGAAAGCGGGCTGTCGTACCAGCTTATCGAAAAGGACGGCTGGACAATCCTTTTTGCCGCAGTTACTGAAATCCTTAACAGCACGCACGACATAGAACGGCTTGACTATATTCCTCCCACGCAGGAAAGCAGGGAACGATTCAGGGCTGAGCTTGCTGCATTGCGCGCCGCGCATCCGTGCGATCTGTTTATTCTTTCGCTTCATACGAACGAGGCCGAATATGTTCCCGATATACAGCCTGAGCGCAGGCAGTATTACTATTCGCTTTTGGACAGCGGCGTCGATATCGTCTGGGCAAATCATCCGCATATCGCGAAAGAATGGGAAGTCGTTGCAGACGCCCAAACGGGAACGCCGAACAAGCTTGTCATGTACGCGCTCGGCAATACGATTTCGGGGCAGCGGACAAATCCCAATTTTCAGAACCCTGCAGCAAGTCGGGACTATACCGGAGACGGCTACCTCATTCAGGCGCGCTTTATAAAGCGCGCAGCTTCTTCTGAACACGGTCTTGCCGAGCTGCCGCCGATGCTTGTGCAAACAGAGCCGATACTGATTACAACATATATCACACCCGAGCGGCACTATGTTATCAGAAAACTCAATGAGGCGTTTATCGCCGAGCTGTATGACGAACAGCTTGCCGAGTACGCGCAGTATTTCAGCGCCCGCATGAAACTTATGCACAATATTGGAGAAAAACACATATGCCGATAGATTACACCGCGCTCCCCGTCTATGAACAAAAACAGCGCATTCTTGAAACGCTTGCCGGCAATCAGGTGATTGTCGTGCAGAGCCCTACCGGAAGCGGAAAAACAACGCAGATTCCGGTTATCCTGCATGAGGCAGGCTATTCAGAGTCAGGCATTATCGCCGTAACGCAGCCGCGGCGCATAGCGGCGCTTTCGGTAAGCGAGTTTATCGCACGCCAGCTTAAAACTTCGTATCCGGGGCTTGTCGGCTATAAAATGCGCTTTGAAGACAAGACGGACAGCACGACGCGCATTAAGATAATGACCGACGGTATTCTTTTGCAGGAAATGAAGCTTGATCCGTGGCTCAGCCGCTATTCGGTTGTAATGGTAGACGAGGCGCACGAACGCAGTCTGAACATCGATTTTGTACTGGGGCTGCTCAAGCGCGTTCTTGCGCAGCGCCAAGACTTTAAAGTGATCGTTTCGTCGGCAACGATGAACACAGAAGCGTTCTCTCACTACTTTGACGGTTGTCCGGTCGTTACGATAGACACTATTACCTACCCCGTTACCGTCGTCTATGATTCTCCGCCTGTGCCGGTTACGACGGCCACGGCGGCAGGCTGCAGCATGCTGCTTGATAAAATAGAAGACACGGTAAGCCGCGTGCTTGACAACCGCACATCAGGCGGTATGCTGTGCTTTCTGCCCGGGGAAAAGATTATCAAAGACTGTATCCGCCGTCTGTCCGAGGCGCCGTTTTCGCGCAAGATACATCTCATTCCGCTGTACGGGCGGCTGGCAAAAGAAGAACAGGAACGGGTGTTTGACACGCCGCCGTTCGGCAAAAAGAAAATCATCGTTTCTACCAATATCGCAGAAACGAGCGTTACAATACCGGACATCACGACAGTTATCGATTCGGGGCTTGCCAAACTGAATTATTACAATCCGCGCACCTACACGTCGAGCCTCAACGAAACGCCGGTGTCCAAGGCCTCGTGCAATCAGCGCAAGGGCCGCGCCGGCCGCACGCAGCCGGGTGTGTGCTACCGGCTGTATTCGCGCAAGGACTATGAGTCGCGCCCCTTGTACACACTTGAAGAAATTTACCGGACCGATTTGTCGGAAGTTGTGCTTCGCATGAGCGAGCTGGGGATTACCGATTTTGACAGCTTTGATTTTATCTCGCCGCCGGGCAAAGAAGGCATGATCGGCGCGGTGCAGACGCTGCGCCTGTTAAAAGCGCTCAATCCTGACAACACGCTGTCGCCGACGGGCAAGCTGATGGCGGAGTTCCCGCTTGCGCCGCGGCAGAGCCGCATCATTGTTGAATCGATACTGCACGCGCCCGACGTGCTTGAAGAAGTGCTTATCGCCGCTGCGTTCCTTTCGGCACAGTCGCCGTTCGTGCTGCCGCCCGGAGAAGAAATGGACGCGCGGCGCGCGCACCATTCGTTCCGCGACATGCAGGGTGATTTTGTGTCGTATATCAAGCTGTTCCGCACGTACACCGCGATAAAGAACACCGAAAAATTCTGCAAAAACAATTATCTTGACGAGCGGGTAATGGCAGAAATAAAGAATATTAAGGAACAGCTTGAGCAAATCGTTACCGATCTCGGCATTCCCGTAACCGGCGGCGGCTCGATGGACGATTATCTGTGCTGCATCGCGGCAGGCATGATACAGTTTGTATGCGTGCGCGAGGGAAAAGAACAGTACCGCAGCCTTACAGCGGAGCATATCCAGATACATCCGGGCTCAAGCATGTTCAGGAGTGAACCGCTCTATATCGTCGCGGGAGAAATCGTTCGCACATCGCGCATGTTCGCGATGTCCGTTTCTCCGCTTACCAAAAAGCTGCTTGCGCGCATAGACGAGCAGCTTGAAGAACGCCTTGAAGCACAGCGCACCAGACGGCGGAAAACAGCCGGCGGCGCAGAGTTTTCAGCCGGTGCGCCGGAACAGCGCGGCAAGGGCAAACGGGGCAGAAAAGCTGGCGAAAGCGACAGGCAAAAAGATACAGACGCGGCAAAACACGAAAACAGCATCAGCATCGGCGGCGTTCCGTTTGAAGTGCTGCGCGTTAAAGGCAAAAAGCAGGCGCAGCTGCCGTATGAACAGCTCAAGCGGGCGCTCGCGCAGGAGACTGATGAATCTCGGCTTGCGCAGGTTTCGGGAATGCGCGGCGCGCTCATCATCGACGGGCAGACGCTGCTTGCAGGAGAACGCATTGCGTTTATCATACAGG
>DXHG01000196.1 GCA_019113455.1 Candidatus Treponema faecavium
ATTGTTATTTTTTAAACGGGAAATGCAAAACAGGCAGTTTTCCGGCTTTGTATCGGGCAGAAACAGCGGCTGCCGCGGCCTGTGACAACATCACAGAACCGCGCGCGCGTCTGCGCTATGATAGGCGGCAGAACAATCAAAAAGGAGTCTCAATGCCGTCTCACACAACGCGCCGAAAGGCCTCCGTAAATCAGGCGCTCTGCGTCGCCTGCGGCTGCTGCGTCAAAGTCTGCCCGCGCAGCGCAATCGAAATCATACGCGGCGTCATGGCGCAGGTTAATCAGCACGCCTGCGTCGGCTGCGGCAAATGCGCCGCGGAATGTCCCGCAAGCGTCATCGCCATGCAGGAGGTTCCCGCATGAAAAAACACTGGTACGACTATCTCTGGATTGCCTCGCTGCTGTATCTGCTGCTGGGCTTTTTCAATATTCTGTTTGCGTGGCTGGGACTGCTGTGCTTTTTTATTCCCCTCAGTATTGCCGCCGTATCGGGCACAAAGGGCTACTGCAGCCGTTATTGCGGCAGAGGGCAGCTGTTTGGCCTGCTCGGCGGGCGGTTTGGGCTCTCGCGGAAAAAGGACGTTCCCAACTGGATGAAAGGAAAGGCGTTCCGCTCTGGGTTTCTCGTGTTTTTCCTTATTATGTTCTTTGTAATGCTGTGGAACACGTATCTCGTGTTCGCAGGCGCGCGGGATCTTACGCAGGCTGTTACGCTGCTGTGGACGTTTGCGCTGCCGTGGGACTGGGCGTATCACGGCACGCTCTTTCATGCGGGTGCGGCGCAGTTTGCGTTTGGGTTTTACAGCGTCATGCTCACGTCCACGGTTTTAGGGCTTGCAACGATGGTGCTTTTTAAGCCGCGCAGCTGGTGCGTTTACTGCCCCATGGGAACGATGACGCAGCTTATCTGCAGGATCAAAAGCAGGCGCGCCTGACACGAGAGGTGGTTTGCGCTGCGCGCACAGCTTTTTCCTTTGCAGGTTTCCTGCGGGGTGATTTCTGCGCTTGCACGCGGGCGTTTTTTTTCTTTCTTATTCTCTGTACGAGTCGCTGCGGAATATGTACTGCGTTTGGCACGCACACGGTGTTTCTTTGCAGGTCTCTGCGGGTATTTGCTGTGCAGTACGCGTGTATCCTGGCGGCAGCGGTAAAATGGGCGGTCTTTATATTAACTGCATAAACAGCAGTATGTCTTTACTTAAACGTCTGTTTAGGCTATAGTAACAGCTATGTACGGCGCGCGCTGTACAAACGGCGGCGCATATTCTGCGGACATGGCGGTGTTTCTTTCGTACGCATTGTCATGTCAGCGGCTGAAGGTGGTACTTATATTATGGAAAAGAAAAATTATTTTAACGCTATCCCGTGGCGGGAAGCACTGCAGCAGCTGGGACACTGCCGTTTTATGGACCGCGCCGAATTCAGCGACGGCACAAACGCGCTCAAAGGCAAAAAAATCGTTATTGTCGGCTGCGGCGCGCAGGGGCTCAATCAGGGGCTCAACCTGCGCGATTCTGGTCTTGACGTGGGCTACGCGCTCCGCGAGTCTGCCATTACCGAAAAACGGCAGAGCTACCGCAGCGCTGTTGAAAACGGATTCAAGGTCGGCACATACGAAGAAATGATTCCCGCAGCTGACGTCGTAGGCAATCTTACGCCGGATAAGCAGCACTCAAACGTGCTTGAAAAAGTCATTCCGCTTATGAAAAAAGGCGCGGCGCTGTGGTACAGCCATGGCTTTAATATCGTCGAAGAAGGGATGCAGATACGGCCTGACATAACTGTCGTGATGATGGCGCCCAAAGGCCCGGGCTCCGAAGTGCGCACGGAATACCAGCGCGGCTTCGGTATTCCCACGCTCATCGCGGTGCATCCGGTAAATGATCCCGAGGGCAAGGGCTGGCCGATTGCCAAGGCTCTCGCCGTTGCCACGGGCGGCAGCCGCGCAGGCGTGCTTGAGTCTTCGTTTGTCGCGGAAGTCAAGTCTGACCTCATGGGCGAACAGACGATACTGTGCGGTATGCTGCAGACGGGTTCTCTTTTGTGCTTTGACAAAATGGTAGAAAAAGGCATAGACAAAGGCTACGCCGCCAGGCTCATCCAGTACGGCTGGGAAACGATTACCGAGGCGCTCAAGTGGGGCGGCATCACCGGCATGATGGATCGGCTGTCAAATCCCGCCAAGCTCAAGGCGCACGAGCTTGCAAAAGAGCTTAAAACGATTATGAAAGACCTGTATCACAAGCATCAGGACGATATTATTTCCGGCGAGTTCAGCCGTGTCATGATGGAAGACTGGGCGAACGACGACATCAAGCTGCTCACGTGGCGCGAGGCGACCGGCAAGACGGCGTTTGAACAGACGCCCGCAGGTTCCATGGAGATACGCGAGCAGGAATACTTTGACCACGGTATTCTCATGGCGGCGATGGTAGAAGCAGGGGTGGAGCTCGCGTTTGAAACGATGGTAGAAGCCGGTATCAAGCCCGAAAGCGCTTATTACGAATCGCTGCACGAGGTGCCGCTTATCGCGAATCTTATCAGCCGCAAAAAGCTCTACGAAATGAACAAAGTTATTTCCGACACGGCGGAATACGGCTGCTATCTGTTTGACAACGCCTGCCGCCCGCTGCTCAAAGACTTTATGGCAAAAATAGACACGGATGTTATCGGCAAGGGGCTTGACCTTACGGATACGGGAGTTTCCAACCAGGAACTGGTTGCCGTAAACGCAGAGATACGCAATCATCCGGTGGAAATTGTCGGCGTAAAGCTCCGCGGCTACATGACTGCGATGAAGGCGATCACGTTCGCCAGGTAACACGATTTCTGTCAACGTGCCGCGCATAACGCGCGGGCATTGGACACGCCTGCTGACAAAAGACGCCCAGCAGGGTATTACATTGCATATAGAAAAGGAATGAATCCGGCTGCGCTCCCTGTTAATATGGAGCGTAACTCAGATTCGTTCCTTTTTTGTATGCACAGCAACGTATGCACAGCAACGTATGCACAGCAAACCGCACCAGGCCTGCAGTCAGGGCAGCGGCGTTTACTTTACTACAGATTAAGAAAAGTATGACCAGAGGCTTGCTGCATAGCCAGAGCTGCAGAGTCAAACAATACTTGCAAGACACCGTATTATCAGGTACAATATCCGCATACTTTATATGAGGAGATTTTCATGGCAAAGATATCCGCTCTTCAGCAGGCGCGCTACGCGTATACGCCTAAGCTGCCTGCCGTGCTGCTCAACGATCCGGCAGATATAGCCATTCAATTTGGCAAGCCGACAGAGGCTGTTGCCGATCAGGCTGAACTGAAACAGCTTTTTGCGCATACATACGGCAAACCGGAAGCCGTTTTTATAAAAGGCAGCAACCCTGATGCCAACAAAAAAATCCGCGTCGGCGTTATTCTTTCCGGCGGACAGGCGCCCGGCGGCCATAACGTTATCGCCGGTCTATACGACGGCGTAAAGAAGGGCAACCCCGCCTCGGAAGTGTTCGGCTTTCTCGGCGGCCCTTCCGGTCTTATTGAAGGACAGTATAAGCAGTTTGACGATGCGTTTATCAACGAATACCGCAATACCGGCGGCTTTGACATTATCGGTTCGGGCCGCACCAAGATAGAAACGCCTGAGCAGGTAGCCGCTTCCGTAGAAACGGCAAAGAAGCTTGACCTTGACGCTATCGTTATCATCGGCGGCGACGACTCAAATACGAACGCGGCGCTGCTCGCCGAGCATTTTACCGCGAACGGCATCAAGACGCGCGTTATCGGCGTTCCCAAAACGATTGACGGAGACCTCAAGAACGAACAGATTGAAACGAGTTTCGGCTTTGACACGGCGACAAAAACATACTCGGAGCTTATCGGCAATATTGAGCGCGACGCGAACAGCGCAAAGAAATACTGGCACTTCATTAAGCTCATGGGACGTTCGGCAAGCCATATCGCGCTTGAGTGCGCGCTGCAGACGCAGCCCAACGTGTGCCTGATTTCGGAAGAAATAGAAGCGAAAAAAATGACGCTGCGCCAGATTACCGCCGACCTCTGTGCCGTTATCGCCAAGCGCGCCGAAAACAACGAGAACTTCGGCATTATCCTTATTCCCGAAGGTCTTGTCGAATTTATCCCTGAGATGAAGTCGCTCATTGCGGAGCTTAACGACACGATGGCGAAAAACGAAGCCGCATTCAACGCGCTTGCGGACTTTGCCGCAAAGAAAGCATGGCTCAAAGACAACCTTTCCGCCGCATCGTACGAAACGTTCGACTCATTGCCTGACGCCATCGCGGCGCAGTTCCTTGCAGACCGCGACCCGCACGGCAACGTGCAGGTATCGCGCATCGACACGGAAAAACTGCTTTCGCTTATGGTTGAGCAGAAGCTTGCCGAAATGAAAAAAGCTGGAACATACACGGGCAAGTTCAGCTCATACTGCCATTTCTTCGGTTATGAGGGCCGCTGCGCATTCCCGTCGAACTTTGACGCGGACTACTGCTACGCTCTCGGCTATACCGCGTTCCTGCTTATTGCCGGCGGCGTTACCGGCTATCTGTCTTCCGTGCGCAACCTGATTGCGCCTGCAAAGGAATGGACGGCGGGCGGTATTCCCCTCACGATGATGATGAATATGGAACAGCGCCACGGCGCAAAGAAACCCGTTATCCGCAAGGCGCTTGTAGAGCTTAACGGCAAGCCGTTTAAGGAATACGCCGCGCACCGCGACGAATGGGCGGTGCACACGAGCTTTGTGTTCCCCGGCGCCATTCAGTATTACGGTCCTGCAGAAGTGTGCGACCAGCCTACCTGCACGCTGAAACTTGAACACACAAAATAGCGTTTTACACGTTACTTTTCATACTTACGTTGTAAGTTAAACACTGCAGCGGGGCGTTTATGCGTAAACGTCCCGCTGTTTTTTATTCCCGCTACGCGGTCGTAAGCAGCTGCGCCAGATTATCCAGCAGGCGCTGCATCAGCTTGAACGCGCTTTCCGTGAGATTATCGATATTGTCATCCGCGGTGTGCATATGCCGCCACGTGAGCGGCAGCCGGTCATGCACGTCTGCGGCGCAGCGCATGACGCTTTCGGGCGAAAGGCTCCCGCGTGTCAGCGCGTAGCTGTAGGCGGAGGCTTCTTCCGCAGGCAGAACCGTAAACGCGGCTGCAGGGATACCGCACGCCATAAACGCGGCATTGTCGCTGTACGGCACCGGCAGCGTCATCCAGCGCCCGAGCGACGTCTGCGACGCAAGCGAACGCGCGCGCTGGATCAGGCTGCTATAGCGGCGCACAAAGCGTTTGTCTCCCGGCGGCACGGAAGCGCGGTCGGACACAATGAGCACATCGCCGCGCCCGCAGCAGTCAAACACATACACGTCATCGTTCGTGATGCCAAGCCTCCGGAAGCGGTTTGCCAGCTGATACGAGCCGAGTTCCGCAACGCCGGGCAGTTCCTCGCCGTCTGAGAATATAATGCGCACGTTATGTATGCTTTTAAACTGCAAGAGGCGCGCCGCCCAGTCCATGATCTGAAACACCGCCGCGCTGTTGTCGTTTGCGCCCGGGCTTCCTTCGGCGCGGTCATAATGCGCAATAACGGTCTTTATCTTAAACATGGGGTTGTAGCACGAAGCAGGATACTGCACATAAATGTGGCGGGCGTTTCCTTCGGGAATCACCGCCGTCGAAATGCCTGCCGCGCCCAGCCGCTCCTGAATAAACCGGCAGCGGTCGCAGCCGGGGTCAATAAACGCATGAAAATCAGCGGGAAGAAAATTCATATATTCAGTATCGGACGCAGCGCTGCCAAACGCAAGCGCTCCTGACTGCGCAGCGTAACTGCCAGTATCCTGCCCGCGTGCAGCTCTTGCAAGGTGCAGGCCTTGCCCTGTATAGTAATTGCTATGATACAGGCTCCTATTACCGATACGGAACTGCAAAGCCATCTGGCGGCTATTGAGCCGGACGGCATGAGCATATTCGTGCTTGCAGGCGGGCAGTTCCGCGGCGCGTTTTTTCACGGCACGCATTTTGTCAATCAGATGCGCGCGAATCACAATCTCGGCATCCTTGAAACGCTCGTGCTCGGGCAGGCGTGTCTGTGCGCGGCGCTCCTGATTCCGACAATAAAAGGGCGCGGCCGCGTACAGTTCCGCTACGATACGAACGGCCCGGCTGCGGGCTTTTCGACAGAAGCGGACAGCAGCGGCTATGTGCGCGGCTACCTGCTGCAGGACCCCATTCCGGTTGACAAACCGCTTGAAAGCTGGGATCTCGCGCCGTTTTTCGGTCCCGGCACGCTCACCGTTACCCGCTTTGCCGACAACGCACGCGTGCCGCAGACGGGTACCGTAGAGATAAAGCACCGCAATATCGCAAAAGACCTCACGTGGTATTTTTTGCAGTCGGAGCAGATACACACCGCGTTCAATACCAGCATCAAGTTTGACCGGCAGGGCCGCGTTATCGGCGCGGGCGGCATGTTTTTGCAGGCGATGCCGCAGGCAGGCGGCAAAAATACGCAGTTTACCAGATACAGCGGAGACGAGCTCTTTGACGGCGTAGAGCACGCGTTTTCTTCCGCGCCGCCGTTCGGCGAATGGTTCAGCGAACACGGAAACCGCGATGACGTGATATACGGATTATTCCGTGAGTTTGACGTGCAGACCGTGCTTGAGCGCGATATCGTCTTTGACTGCCCGTGCAGCGCGGAACGCTATGTGTCCGCCATCGCGCATTTAGGCCGCGGTGAAGTCGAAGACATACTCGCGCACGACCCCGACCCCATAGAAGTTGTCTGCCACAACTGCGGCAGCGTGTACCATATCGCCAAAGACGACATACGGCAGAAATTAGCGGAATAAGGGAAAGAAATAAAAAACAGAGACGCTGCATTGCGTCTCTGTCATGCGGAATAACTTACAAAAAAACACAAAAGACATTTCAAGAAGATATGTTTCAAATATCAGCAAATGTCTTTTGACCAGCACGTCTGTATACTCAGACCAGAACGATAAAATACATAAAGCTACAGCAAATCAGAATCGACGAATTCTTCGCAGGCAGCCGACTGCCCTGAGAAAAATATACCGTCGTTTTCTTCTCTACAGTCTTTTATGTAGATATCTTTCTTGCTTTGAAACTTTCTTACACATTTTTGAAAGTCACAAAAGCATTGCCGGACATCCTGTGAAATGGAATTCTTAGCTATATGAGAGGATACCTTTGCCGTCATAGATTGCAGCCGTCTTGAAATCCTATCCAAGTTTTCTGACCTCATGCGTTCTATACAACCGGTATACCGTTTAACTAACGTAATTCCATCTTTAAGCCGGTTAATCACAATCTCAGTATTACGACTGCTGATTGCATTCATAATACCTTTTTCCAGCTCCATGATGTCATTTCCTTTCATAAGTTACTCCTTATACTATAAAATAAAGAACCAAACGGTTCCTTTATCCCAAGGAATAACAAAAAAAGTATAGTATAAAAATAATATTACTGTAAAGACCATGACTACAAATTTGTCCTGCCAGTCAATATAGAGA
>DXHG01000197.1 GCA_019113455.1 Candidatus Treponema faecavium
AATTCAGGCAGTTCGCATCAAAACCGGCAAGCGCACGGTACGCATGAAACGCCTGCGTCATGCCTGCGGCAAGCGGATTTATAATGCACGCGTCAAGCCCTGCGTACAGCGCCATGCCTAAAAAATATGCGTTCATAATGTCGCGCCGCGGCAGCCCGAACGAAATATTTGAAACGCCGAGCACCGTTTTTACTGCGGCAAACCGGCTGTCTTCGCCGGAGAGCGTCTTGAGCGCTTCTATGGCAAGGAGCGTTTCAAGCGCCTCATCCTGCTGCGAACTTACCGTGAGCGTAAGCGTATCGATAAGAATATCCCGCGCGGGAATACCGTACGCGGCTGCTTCCGCGATAATGCGCACGGCTGTCTGTACGCGCCCTTCCGCTGTCGGCGGAATACCGGCTTCATCGAGCGTGAGCGCAACAATGCCGCATCCGTACTTTGCCGCAAGCGGAAACACCGCGTCCATTACTTCCTGCTTGCCGCTCACCGAGTTTATAAGCGGCTTGCCGTTGTAATAGCGCAGCGCCCGCTCAAGCACTGCCGCCTCGCTTGAATCAAGCTGCAGCGGCACGTCAAACGTCTTTTGCAGCGCGCGCACCGCCCACAGCATCGTCTCCGTTTCGTCAAGCTCAGGAAGCCCCACGTTCACGTCAAGGATATGCGCGCCGCACGCAATCTGCTTTTGCGCCTCGTCAAGGATAAACTGCGCGTCTTTAGCGGCAAGCGCCGCCTTGCATTTTTTTTTGCCGGTCGGATTGATGCGCTCCCCGATAATCACCGGCCCCGCGCTGCCGCCGATACGGACAGTCCGCGTGCCGGAACACACCGTAAGCTCTGCGTCCGGCACAGAAGCATCCCGCCGGCGCGGGCGCACAGGCAATTCATTCACCTGCCGGATCATTTCTGCAATATGTTCAGGCGTCGTACCGCAGCAGCCGCCGAGCAGAACCGCGCCCTGCTCCGCGTTGTACCGCTGCGCCGCGCCAAACTCCGCGGGCGCTACTTTGAACACGGTCCTGCCGTTTTCAAGCACCGGAAGCCCCGCGTTCGGCTGCACGAGCACCGGCACTTCGCTTGCGCCGGCAAACTGACCGGTGAGCACCCGCGCGTCTTCAAGACTCCCGCCGCAGTTAAACCCAAGCGCGGCGGCGCCGAGCGCGCCCATATATACCGCCGCCGTTTCCGCGTCGGCTCCCGTGAGCATGCGCAGATCGTCCTGAAACGAAACCGACGCTGCGGCCGGCAGCGCCGTCTGCTCTTTAACGGCAAGCAGCGCGGCTTTTACCTCGTAGAGATTGCTCATCGTCTCTATGATAACAAGGTCGGCACCGGCGTCTTCTGCCGCGCGTGCCTGCACGGCAAAGTTATCATACGCCTCGTCAAACGAAAGCGGTCCCAGCGGCTCCATAAGCGCGCCGAGCGGCCCGATGTCGGCAGCCACAAACACAGGCGTTTCCCGCCGCACGCGGTCAGCGGCTTCCCGTGCAAGCGAGACGGCCCGGCGCATGACCGCTGCCGCGTCAAGCGTTTTGCCGCCCGCACACTGCGCCTCGGCGAGCTTGCGCGGAGAAGCGCCGAACGTATTCGTCGTAATCACATCGGCGCCGGCGCGTATATAGGCCTCGTGAATGGCCCGTATTGCCTCCGGCTGCGCAAAAAGCAGTTCTTCGGGCACGCTGTACGGCACGTCAACCATCCGCTGGATCATCGTGCCCATGCCGCCGTCAAAAAACATATAGCCGCCGCCGCGATATACTTGCTGAAGCCGGACGGCAAACGTATTCGGTTTGTCAGGCATCGGCGCCCTTGCCGTTCACCGCGGCGATAATTTCGTGCACCGAAGCGAGGATATCCGCCGCATTTGCGCTTTTATTCATCGTGTAAATGTGTATGCCGCGTATGCCGTTTGACACAAGATCTATAATCTGGTCAACCGCATAGGCAATGCCTGCCTGCCGCAGCGCAAGCGGATTTTCGGCAAAACGGTCGATAATCATCAGGAGCTTTCTCGGCATATAGGCGTTTGAAAGCGACACCATGCGCTGTATCTGTGCGGCGTTCGTAACCGGCATGATGCCGGCGATAACCGGCAGCCTGATGCCGGCAGCCTGCATACGGTACAGAAAGCTGTAGAGCATATCGTTGTCAAAAAACATCTGCGTCGTCAAAAATTCAACGCCGGCTTCCGCCTTGTATTTCAGATTCTCTATGTCCTCGTTGCGGTTGCGGCTTTCGGGGTGGCCTTCGGGGTAGCAGGCGCCGCCCACGCAGAACCCCGCATCCTTTAAAAGCGGCGCCAGATCGGACGCGTGAGAAAACCCGGGAACCGTCTGCGCGCCTTCGGGAATATCGCCGCGCAACGCGAGCACATTGCAGATGCGCCGCGCTTTAAGCTCCCGTATTACGCCGTCAATATCTGCGCGGCTCTGCCCCACGCACGTCAGATGCGCAAGCGCCGGCACACCTGTCTGCTCAATCTGCTCGGCGACAGCAACCGTGCTGCGCCGCGACGAACCGCCTGCCCCGTACGTAACGCTGATAAAATCAGGGCGGCTCTGCGCAAGCTCGCGCGCCGTCTGAATAACAGTATCGGGCGCGTTGTCCGCTTTAGGGGGAAATATCTCAAATGAAAGGGAAAGCTTTTTGTGTGCAAGAATATCGCGAATAAACATGCCCTGCTCCTGCCGTTTTTTGCAGCCGTTACTCGGACGGCTGCCCGCTCGGCCGCGTATATGTAAGCACGCCGCCGCACGAAAGCACGCTGTCAGCGCCCGACTCGGAAAGCGTATAGGGGCTTTCAAAGCGCACGGACGTTACGGTAAAGCTCGTTCCGCTGCGCACGCCAAGCCATTCAAGCGTCGCGGCAGTCTCCGTATCTGCGGCTGTATCAGTCCCGGCGTCTGCTGCCCCTCCTGCCGTTTCGGCCGCTTTGGCGCGGAGCAGAAACGAACTGCTGTCTACCGAAAGCCGCACGGAAGAAGCGGCGGATGTATCGGCGCTGATCCACGTGCCGTCTATGCCGCCTGAACCGTCTATGGATTCAAACTCGAGGTTTTCAAAAACCGCGTCCATGCCGCAGCCGAACGGCTCAAGCGATTCCGGAAACACCGGCACAAGCGTATCAAAATCAGGCGTAACCGTAAACGAAAAGAGCGGCGAGTCATCGTAGTGCGCGTACAGCAGCCAGAGCGTGTCCGCACCGGCGCTCCACGTGCCCGGCACAGAAGAGGAGGCTGTTTTTGCCTCAGTGTCGGTAAACGTGCCGTTTGGGTACAGCGTAAGCGAGCGGGCGCTGCGGTTCCACACGCCCGTAAGCGCCTCCATGCTCTCGCTCTCGCCTGCGGGAATCGCCAGGCGAGAACTTGAGTCTTCGGGCATGAACACACAGCCGCCCAAAAGCACGGCGGCAGAGAGGAACGGCAGAATTAGGGTAATATGTTTAGTATGCTTCATTCAGTTATTATCTTGACCAGATACCTCTACCCGCTTCTCTGGCTTCTCTTTCTGCATCTTCAAATCTGTCATTTTCAGACCATGATAAAAGAGACGATTCCTCATATTCTCCCCAGCCATTTCTGAGTATCAATTCATTCAATGATACTTTATCAGCATATGAGTCATAATCAGGATACAGGAGTGCATACACAGCCCCAGAAGGATCTTTGTATCCTTCTCCATTTTCAGGCGGTTCAAAATATAATGTCTGAGACTTAAAGGTTTCAACATATTCTTTTGCGTTCCACGCATCGCTATCGTCTGGATATAATGGCGGCTCAAGTTCTTTCACTCCAGCCAAGCGAATTTCCTGCCGTGCCTCACATCCTTCGGGAAGAAAATAATCATCTGTTTCCCAGAATAAAATCTGCATTAAGTTATTAGACGTAACAGTTTTCAGTGAGCATTCCCACCCGTCGGGCTCAATGTCGCCGTCAAAACCAAGAAAATCGCACGAACACAGCATAAGCGCCGCCGCGCACAGCGCGCCCAAACGCATCAGTTGTCTCATTCTCATTGTATCCAGTCTCCTCTCTATCAGACGCGGCGCGGGTTTGCAGCGCTACAGCTGGCGCACAAACGTTACGCCCTCATCGCCCGTGCCGTTCAAATACAGCGTCAAAAGCGGCTCGCACAGCTCATAGCGGATACGGGAGAGCGTAACGCCCTGCGCCGCGGCAAGAAAGCCGTTTTCAAAGCACCCGCTGCTCGTATGAAAAAACCAGCCGTCTGCATCCGTAATCGTACACCAAAACTCACGATCCGCAATACGCAGCTCAGCCCTCATCGCGGCGGCCTCATACCACCACGTGCCGTCCGCGCCCTCGCCGGCGCTTTCCGCCGCCCTGCGCATCGGCACGTTGTCCACCTCAAGCTCGCCGCAGCCGTTCAAATACACCGGAACATACGCGCGGCATGTCTCCGTCAGAAACGACAGCGTCCGACCTTCCGCGTTCCATGTCCCGGGAAATAAAAACGACAGCCGCTCTCCGGCATACGTGCCGTCGTCATGCAGATACAGAACGCCGTCAGCTTCGCTCGCCCATGAGCCGCTCAGCGCGGCGCGCATGGTCTCTGCATCCCACAGCCGCATGACATCCCTCTCCGCGTTTTTTTTACCTTGCCCCATAACCAGACCCTTTCTGTATTAAGACCGGCTCAAAGCCGCTCCTGCACGCTTACACCTATACGCTTAATAAAGCGCTGCGGCGCCAAAAGGTTACACGCGCGGATTCCTGTCCGCACATACGGTTACGAAGCTGCACCGCCGTGCGGCGCAGAACTCCACAGTTCCCGCGGCTGCGCCTTTTGATACGAAAACGAACAGCCGCAGTACAAAAACGCAATCGTTCCCCCGCGCAGCGTGTACGGGATATGTTCAACACAGACGCTTTTCCGCGCCGCAAGTTCATCCCCTGACCTCCCGCCCCACATCATGCGGAAGCGGCGCCCCATACTGATAACATTGAACACAAAATCGGACTCGGTTACCAGCAGCGCTGCGGAAAACGGCGCGCGGGTTCCGTTTCCCTGCTGCAGCGGCAGGGGCTCCTCCGCAATGCCTGCATACACCCATGTGCCTGCAAGTTCACCGCAGTCCTGCCGCGGCATCCGTATGGGGGGGGGGTATTTTACATTCCGGCATCCGCACACGCTGTAAGGGAATACCGTCTGCTACGAGCACATCGGCGCCGCGGCGCAGTACCGCAAGCGGTTCCCCGCTGTACCCTGACTCAGCGAACAGCGACAGCACGCCCGCCTCAGCCCGCCACATGTTTTTCGTTCCGGAAGGAAAAATATGCTCCCCTTCATATGAACCATCTCTGTTTAATACCAGGACGCCGTAGTAATCGCTTACCCATACTCCAGCCAATGCAGTCATACCATGCTATCCCCAAAAAAACAGACAGAACCGTATGCGGGCGGCAGAAACCAGCCCGCGCCGCTCTGCGCATCTGTACATACAGGTATAATAATTGTATCCAGCCATCCAATACTTTGTCAAGGACAGGCGGGATGGGCGGTTATTTTGCACACTGCGTGTGCGGCGCGGGCTTGCTTTTTTGCGGGTTCCCCGCGGGGTGTTTACTG
>DXHG01000198.1 GCA_019113455.1 Candidatus Treponema faecavium
CCGGAGCGGGTGCCGTATCCTGCGCGGCGGCAGGAGATTCCTGCGCGGCTGCAAACAGCATACCGGACAGCAGCAATACAACAGTTACACATAGTCTTTTCATCAGATTTACTCCTTGCTTCTGCATTTCAAAAGCACACAGACCGGCTGAACACGACAAACGTGCCGGCTCGCTAATAACGGTATTTTTTTATTGTATCCACATCCAGAAAAAAATCAAGCACAGCCATATACCGTCCCGACTCAACGCCGAACTGCGGGCTTCCGGTAAGGAGCAGCGTGCCGGTAATCTCCTGCGGCTTGTTTTTTTCTATCGTGCGCATGTATTCGCGCACCGCGTCTTTTGCGGCGTTCCGGCACGCGGCGGCTATGCCGTCAAAGCCGTCAAACAGGCTGCCGGCTCCTCTGCCATGTATCTTCGGATACCCGCCCGACGCCCACTGTCCGCGCGCCTTTTCGGTATACGGGTCAGGAACAAAATCGACCCAGCAGTAAAGCCGGCTTCCTTCTATCCACGGCTTGGAATACGTAATACCGGCTGCTTCCGGCGCGATGGAGCGCACCGGTTCAAGCTCAAAATACTCTTCGGTACCCCGCGCGCGGTCATACGGCGCGTACGCAAAGCGCCAGCCGTACACCATCCCCTCGATAATAAACGGCGCAGTGCGCCGCAGCCGGCTCACCGGATACGCAAATGGAGCGGTCTCGGAATAGACATCTTCTTCCACTCCCGGATACGCCTCAAGATGCGCCCACAGCGGAATATGTATGCGCCCGGAAAGCTCTTTAGGCTGCGCCGTCATATACGCCGCCGCGCACAGCACGCAGACGGCGGTCATAAGACGCCTGATCAGCGGTTGTAATATGCGTTTTTCCATACTTTATACGGATTTATGCCCATGCGCACGACAAAATACAGCCACACGGCGGCAAAGCCTGCAAGATGCGTCATATGCGCAACGCCGTACCTGCTGCCGGCAAGCTGACTCACTATCTCTATTCCCGCGTAGATAAGCACTAAAAGCGGCGCGGGAACCGGCAGAATACCCCACACAAGCAGCACCGAACGCGGATATATCACCGCATACGCGAGCAGTATGCCGTAAATCGCGCCCGACGCTCCCATTAAAAACACAAAATACATGCCGCCTGCCCAGTACACCGCAAACGAAAACACGCCGGAGCACACGCCCGCAATCAGGTACATCAAAAGGAATTCTTTTGAACCGATGCTGCGCTCAACGGAAATACCGAAAAAGAGCAGGCCGAGCATATTGAAAATAATATGGGAAAGCCCGCTGTGCACAAACATGTACGTAAACGGCTGCCACAGCATTTTGTAGCGGACCATGTACACCACGTTCAGCGCAAGATACCCCTTAAGCGCAGGCATCACCGACGTGAGCAGATACACGGCTATGTTTATGCCGATCAGGATAAGCGAGACATTGCTGAATGAATACTTAAACGGTTTATGCAAAAAAGACCTGCCGCCCACACTGGTTCCTTACAAGAGAATTGTTATTCATGCGGTTTTGCGTTTTCTGAAATTACGGTGTAGTTGCCCATAATATCGAGGAACACCTGCCAGTCCGCAAACTGCCGGTCAAGCTGGTCGGCGGCGTCTCTGTTCCGTGTGGAAGAAAACAGCACGCGGATATTTGACACAACGTCCGAGCGAGACTTTTTTACATCAAGCATAAGCTCCTGCATTTTCAGATACAGCTGATAAAACACGTTCACTTCATGCTGGAGCAGCTTGCGCACTTCGTTATTGATGGATATGACTTCCTCCGTGAGGCGCGTCGCGAACATCGGTTCCTTGTGGCTGTCGTTGACATAGCCCACAAGCACCGCCTCGGAATGTTTGCCGTCTTTGCCGAACAATTTTTCAAACTCCCGCACATGGTCAAGCGTTTCAAGACACGCAAACACAACGGAAGAAAACTCAGTCTTATACGCCGAGTTATTAAAAAAGCCTTCTATAACTATATCATTGAGCAGGTTCTGGATACGCTCGTCAAGATATACCATAAAGAACGTCTTGAGCGTCTGCATGGGCAGAATGTATTCAAACGAAACGGACGATACCTGCCTGATAATAAAGTTCACCTCGGCATTGTAGCCGGCAAGCGTTTCAAGCGGGCGGTCTTTAAATAGACCGGCGATTTCCTGCTGCAGCATCGTGTCCTGCACTTCTACGACAATCTGCTTCTGCTCCGCGTCAAAACGCTCGCGCATGTGCCCCGTTATTTTTGCAAGCGTTCCAGGCTTATATTCGGCTTTTTTCAGCACTATCTCAGGATTCTTTTCCGCAAGCGCGGCAAACTGCTGCAGCCGGTCGGCGGTCAGGATATGGTTAAACACAAAGGCAACTTTTCTGAGGCTGTCCAGGTACTGCTGCGATTCTGCGGCGGAAAGGCGTTTTTTCGCACGCAGCTCGGCAAGCGCGATGAGCGCTTTGCCGATTGTCGCCGTCAGTACAATATCGGAAGCGAGGTAATACAGATCGGCAAACACTTTGGACACAACGTCTATCGGCACCGCCTGAAACGCCGGCTTGTATCCGGCGTCCCTGCCGTCAAAATGCGCATCGAAGCGGCGCAGCACGCTTACGTAATCAAAGCTGCACACGTCATAGAACTGTTCCAGATGCTGAATCACGATATCTATTTTTGCAAACTCCTGACCGGAAAAGCTGTTGAGGAATTTATCCATTTTGCGCCGCTGTTCTTCATACGTGCGCGCCGCGTTTTTGCTTTCAAGCGCGTCTTTGACACGGTTTTCGTATGAGAGGCTTTCATACAGCCGGCGGTCTTCGTCGCTCAGATTGGTAAAAAACAGCAGCTCTGCATACCGCCCGCTTATGCGCACATCGGAATTCAAAAGCGTATCCGCAAGCAGCGACTGAAAAAACCGCGTGTGTTCAAACAGCACGTGCAGCGCTTCGGCAAAATTAGGCTGCATCATGCCGCTGCGGTACAGCACCGGCTGCTGCGTTTTCAGCACAGACTCTATCTGACGCAGACCGTGCCGTGTTTTTGCGTCCTGAGACGAACCGCCGAAAATGGATTCAAAGAAATTTTTAATAACACTCAAAAGCGACATGCCGTTATTATACTCTTATCTTCCTGTATTGAACAAGACTGTATATTTTAGTCTGCGCTGTGCGCGCGGGCTTGTTTCTGTCAGCCTGCGGCTGGGGTTTTCTTTTTTCTTTCTTATTCTCTGTAATGTGCTTTTCCGGGGAGGGAGGAGAACCTCTTCTTCAGAGGCGTTGTTCTCCTCCCTCCCCGGAGCCCCTCTCCAGCACTGAGGGTTTGCCGCTGCGTTTTGTACATGGGCTTGGTTTTCTGTGCAGGTCTCTGCGGTTCAGGTTCTGCGCTGGCACGCGGGCGGTGTCTCTTTCTTATTCTCTGATTTGCGGCGCATTTGCCGCTGGCTGTCAGATTTGCCGTTTAAAAAATAAAAATTTGCCGTCGGCTAAATTTTATTTTGCCGATGGCTAATTTTACATTTGCCATTTATCAGACATGAAT
>DXHG01000199.1 GCA_019113455.1 Candidatus Treponema faecavium
TCAGGGAAAACTCGGTATTCCCAACGGCATCATGGGCCTGTATCCCGCAGGCGGCACGGTACGCTTTAACGGAGAGCCGCTCGAGCTCAACGACCCCAAGCACGTGCTGCTGCGCCGCCTTGCGTTCGTATCCGAGGACCGGCGCGGCGTGGGGCTGCTGCTTGACGAAAGCCTTGAATGGAATATCAGTTTTCCTGCGATGCAGATGCAGGGCCGGTTCTTAAAGCCGCTTTTAGGCGGCCTGATAAAGCTGCGTGATGAAAAGGCGATGCGCAAGGCCGCCGAGGAATATATCCGTATGCTTGAGATTAAATGCACCGGCAGCCGCCAGGCGGCAAAAGAGCTTTCCGGCGGAAACCAGCAGAAAGTCTGCCTTGCAAAAGCGTTTATGCTTGATCCGGAACTGCTGTTTGTATCCGAGCCAACGCGCGGCATTGACGTAGGAGCGAAAGCAATCGTACTCGACGTGCTCCGCCGGTACAATAAGGAGCGCGGCACAACGATTGTCGTGGTATCAAGCGAACTTGAAGAGCTTCGCTCCGTATGCGACCGCGTGGCCGTTGTGTCAGCAGGAAAAATTGCCGGTATTCTTTCTCCGGCAGAAGAACCGACAGAATTTGCGCTGTATATGTCGGGCGTCAAAGGAAACGGCGCTGATACGCAGGGAGGCGGCGTGCAATGAGTCAAAACGCGTTTATTGAAACGGCAAAGGCAAAACTGAGCGATTTTGGGCTGCCGCGCATTATTATTGCGCTCTTTCTTGCGGCGCTGTTCGTGCTTGCACCGTTTGTCGGCGTAAGCATCGCGGCGTCTTTTTCTGATATTTTTAACCGGTTCGGCATGAACTCGCTGCTGGTGCTTGCGATGGTGCCAATGATTCAGTCAGGCTGCGGGCTTAACTTTGGGCTTTCGCTTGGCGTTATCTCAGGCCTGCTCGGCTCAACAATGGCGATGCAGTTCGGACTCACCGGCTGGGCGGGCATATTCGGCGCTATCGTTATTTCGGTTCCGTTTGCCGTTCTGTTCGGCTGGCTGTACAGCCTGCTTTTGAACCGCGTAAAAGGCGAGGAAATGACTATCGCGATGTATGTCGGGTTTGCCGCCGTTATGTTCATGTCTATCATGTGGCTGGTGCTGCCGTATTCAAGCGAAAACATGGTATGGGGATACGCGGGCGAGGGCCTGCGTACGACAATAACGCTTGACGGATACTGGGCGCGCCAGTTAAGCGATTTCCTTGCGATACGCATCGGCTCGTTTGTGTTCCCCACGGGGATGATTCTGTTCTGTGCAATCTGCTGCTTTATCATGTACGTGTTCATGCGCACCAAGACCGGCACGGCGATTACCGCGGTAGGCTCTAACCCCGATTTTGCGCGCGCCGGCGGCATCAACATAAACCGAATGCGCACAATCAGCGTTATCGTTTCCACGATATCAGGAGCGGTCGGCATTCTTGTGTACCAGCAGAGCTTCGGCTTTATTCAGCTGTATCAGGCGCCGCTGTACATGGCGTTTCCGGCGGTAGCGGCGGTGCTTATCGGCGGCGCTTCCATAAACAAGGCGTCTATCATGAACGTCGTTATCGGCACGGTGCTGTTTCAGGGAATACTGACAATGACGCCGTCCGTTATCAACAGTATCCTGCAAACGGACATGTCTGAAGTTATCCGCATTGTGCTGTCTAACGGCATGATACTGTACGCGCTGACGCGAAAGGGAAAGGTAACCAGATAATGAATAACGGACGGAAAATACGTACTTTTATGGCAGACAATCTTGTCGCCTGTATCTTTTTAGTGCTCACGCTTGTGTCAATTCCGCTGTCGCAGCTGTCTGCGCAGTACATTATTGACGATCTGCTGACGCGCATCGGACGCAATGCGTTCCTTGTGTTTTCGCTCATACTGCCGATTATGGCCGGCATGGGCATCAATTTCGGCATGGTACTCGGCGCCATGGCAGGGCAGATCGGTCTTATTTTCGCGATGGACTGGGGCATCGGCGGTATTCAGGGCGTCGTGTTTGCAGCACTTGTCGGTATGCCGCTCTCGGTACTGCTCGGCTGGATAGCGGGAACGATTCTTAACAAGGCGCGCGGGCGCGAAATGGTTACGAGCTATATTCTGGGCTTCTTTTTTAACGGCGTATATCAGTTTTTTGTGCTGTACCTGTTCGGCACAAACTCAATCGTGCGGCTGCATAACCGCGCGATTGCGCTTTCGCGCGGCGTCGGCGTCAGAAACACGCTCAACCTTGATCCGGTGCGCCAGGTGCTTGACGATGCGCTGATGCTCCGCATTTCGGGAGTAAAAATCCCGATACTGACGTATCTGGTTATCGCGGTGCTGTGCCTGTTTATCATCTGGTTTAAGAAAACAAAGCTCGGACAGGATATGCGCGCGGTGGGTCAGGATCAGGCGGTATCCAATTCCGCAGGAATCAAGGTGGAGTTTACGCGCATTCTGGCGATTGTGATTTCTACGATTCTTGCCTGTTTCGG
>DXHG01000200.1 GCA_019113455.1 Candidatus Treponema faecavium
CCATTCCGATTTCATTTTTTATCTCCTTTGCTATAATTTTTTTGTCAGCAGCTGCAGCGCGATGTCACGCAGCGCAGCTTCTTTGCTGTCTGCTGCGACACATACGCTGTGCTGACGGCTGTTTACGGTAAACGACAATGATTCGGTATTGTTGTTATACCCTTCAAAGTGTGCTTTGTGTCCTGCTGTACAGAGCAGCAAGGTAGTTTCAAATCCCAGCAATTCAAGCGCTTCAATTTCTTGCTCTGTTTTCAATCTTTACCTCCTCTTAAACTTATTTTGCCGGTCATAACGCAGACTCCTTTTTTGCCCTGCTGTACAGGGCTTGTTGTAACCGGCAATACTCACGATTGCCGGCGTGACGCTCACGCAGCGCCTGTCCGCAGCCGCTTAAGCATCTCGTTCCAGCCCGGGTAGCCGAGTATCCGGGCAATTTCCGCCTCTATCCGGGCGGAGTGTCTCCGTCCGGATATGACTCTGCTCACAACTGTGTGAGTCATATTCAGACGGCGGGCAACGTCTGTGACGCCGCTGCCCGCCAATTCGAGGCGGTACCGCAGCCATGCGGATTCATCAGGCCGCGGCGTTATGGCGTACACAACCACGGCGCCTCCTTTTCCCGTATTTTCCGGGAAGCGGCTAAAGCCCTTTTGAACCTCAGCCGAAATTTTTCAATGGGAAAAATTCTTCCGTTACAAGGCACATTTGTGCCTTATTAGTTTAGATTATCAATGATTATTGCTTATTAGTCAATAAGTGATAATCAAAAAAGGAGTGTTTTTTTTGAATATATCTGACAGATTATCTGATTATTTTAATTTATCACTGAGCAACATTGAGAAGAAACTCAATTTGTCAAATGGTTATATCAGCAATTATAAAAATGGTAAAATCAAAAATCCGTCTAAGTTAGTGCAATCATTGAGAGAGATGAAATTAAACCCAAATTACTTTTTAACGGGTGAAGGCAGTCCGGAGCTGGTTCCGACGCAGCAGCAGCACATAAAAACTATCGCGGAATCAGTGGTCGGAAGATTCATCCCGTTTTTGGATCAGAAAGCATCAGCCGGATCAGGAAAGGAGCTTTTAGATGTAGACAGCTGCGATCGCTTTATCTGTATACCCGACAGCGCCGCGCGTGAAGATATGTATGCGATAAAAGTGGAAGGAGACAGCATGTATCCAACGCTGAAAAATGGGGATGTTGTCGTTTGTGAAGTAGCGGGATGGCATGGGGACGGGATCTATGTAATCAAAACGCGCGAATTTGCGTTTGTAAAGCGCGTTATTCTGCAGCCGGACGGGTATCAGGTTATCAGCGACAATGCACTGTATCCGCCATATCAGGTTTCTCCTGACGAGGACACGTTTATTGTGGGTAAAGTGTGCTATGCCATTGTTCAGATGTAGTGGATGTGATATACTCGTTGTGAGTTTGCCGATAAAAAGCTGGTAATATCATTATGGAGGTTTCTATGAAAAACAGGTGTTTTATTGTTGCGTTAGGGATATTTTTGTTGTTTTCTGCTTCTTGCACATCAACTGCCCCAACAGAGCCGTTGCAAAAAAAATATGAACAGATAATTGAATTTAGCGAGTTAGATAGTAAAACAATTTTTGACAGAGCAAATGTTTGGGCTGTCAGAGCATTTAACAGTGCGGATGCTGTAATTGAGTACTCAAACGAAGAATCGGGTACTATTGCTGGAAAGTTTGTTTACGATGTTTTTGCAACATATTTCTTTTATAACATTGACAAAGCTCGTGTCATACTAACAATAAACATAAAAGATAATAGATGTCGATTAACATATCAGATGGCGGACATACATATAACAGGTGCATCTTCTCTTTGGAGAGCTCCCTCTGATGCAGAGTTTAAGCAGATGAAATTTGAAGAAACATGTGAATCGTTGACTCAAGATTTTAAAAAAGCTATTGAAACAACTGATGATTGGTAGCAAAAAGCCCCGATTATACGGGGATTTTTGTGTAACATTTTCCGATCGATCACACCAAAAATCGGACTTGGATTCCGATACTGAACAATGTGCTCCGCAAATGTGCGGAGCTTTTTTTTCCCATTTCAGAATCCTTCTTTTACCCTGCTGCGCAGGGATTATTGAACCATAAGAGCTGCAAAACAAGCCATACTTTTGTATGGCTTGTTTATTTTAAATCTCCTTTGCACCATACCGCAGCAAAACTGATAAGCCCCGTTATACTGGAGCCTGTCCTCGAGGATAAATAACAGTATAAGGAGGCCATACAATGGCGGTAAATTTTACGGCTGCTGACCGCGTGGGTGTAGTCGGCGGCTACATCGGCGGTATCGGGCAGCTGCTGGGAATGATTCCCGGGCTTTTTGGCGGCGCAAACTGCGGCGCCGGGGTGTGCAGCGAAAACACGGCGGTATCCCGATACGAGCTTGCACAGGAGGGTAAAATTGCAGAGCTCCGCAGCGAGCGTGACGCGCTGGTACTCGGCAAAGAGACGGACAGCAAGATACTTGAGCTCTATAAGACTCTGGATCGGCGCTTTAGCGCTATGGGGCAGGAGCTTGCGCAGCTTGCTGCAAATCAGGCTGTCGTAAATCAAAAAGTAACAGACAATCTTGCATTTGTCGACAGCAAAATCGATGCGGCAAAAAAGGAGACGCTCTGTTATGTTAATGCGACATTTGTTCCGGGTAAACTCGTGATGCCACTTGACGCGATCTGTCCGCCTGCACAGGCAGCCACTACAACCACTACTACGCCTGCAGCGTAGTATGTGTTTCCGTACCAGCGCTCGCTGGTACGGTGTGAAGGATGGAGTATGGTAGCTATTGCAGATGCAAAAGAGCAGCTCAAAAACTGGATTGATAAAAATCTCATTATGAAGATACCGGGCGAAGGCAAACGTGCGCTGGTAGCTGTTATCGCAAATCGTGTCATACAACACGGCGAACAGCTGCTGAGTGGCGGGATGCCGGGTACATATCTGTTAAGCGGGACAGGCATTATCCGTGACGGCATGATTGATGAGAACGTGCTGCTTGAGCTTAGGGACGCACTCGGCAGCGGCACAATTGATATTGCCATCCCGCTTATCGGGACGTTTGCTCTCGATAGAGAGGCTGTAGAATCGCTCTATCAGGCACTGATCAGTAAGGGGTAAAAAAATGAACGAAGAAGAAAAAAAACTGCTAAAAATGCTTATAAAAATGCAAAGTGATGACATTAATGACGCTGAAATGCTTGCAGAATACGCGGAAAAAGCAAAAAGCAGCGGACACACGGAGCTGGCACAGCGGTTTGCCTCGCGGGCAAAAATGCGCGCGTCGCAATACGATGAAGACGAAAGCGAACTGCGGGAATATCTCAAAAAAACGAAAGGAGAAAATGCCCCGAACAGTGTGCAGTCTCAGTGTCTTGAGCTCATGCTTGAATCGCAGCAAGAAAAATACCGGCAGGTAATGACCCGCGTGAACGCAATCTAAAACACGGAGGTAATACATGTACAAAAACAACAGCAAAGACAAACCGTATTATACCCAGCGCAACAATCATATTAAGCCGGGTACGTCGTGCAATGTAACGAGTATGATTGCGGGGCTGTCTGCGGCGGGGTATCCGGTAGACAGCCTGGTGCCTGAGGGCGTGCAGCCGGAGGATTCGCTTCTGCGCTACATCATGACGGACGCAGCGTGCAGCAGGCTGTGGCGGAGGCTCGATCCGTCAGGCAAAATACCGCCTAACGAGTGGCACGACGTGCTTGCCTATGGCTGCAACCGGTGGCTCGGCGCTCACGGCATTAAACGCAATCCGGTAACATTTACTCAGGCACGTATAACAGATGTACGCAATATGATAGACGCCGGCGGCGCTGCGGTAGTATCTGGTGTGTTTGAAACAGTGACTGGCAAAATCAACCATATCGTGTGCGTTGTCGGCTATGACGGAGACGATCTTATCATAGACGACCCGTGGGGAGATTTCCGCGACAAATATAAGACGCAGCAGGGCAACGACATCCCCTTAACGGCAGCGCAATGGTCGGAAATGCTTAAACCGGTCAATCAGGGGAAAAAATGGGCGCATCTCATTGCACCCTACAAAAAGAAAGAAGAAAACACAGAAGGAGAAGCTGCATGAAAGCAAAACAAGTATCGTTATGGGTGATTATTTTCGCCGTGGTGTGGGTACTCGGGTTATCGCTTGTTAAGGCGTTTCTGCCGCTTTGGGGACATGGAGAGTTTGGCTTATCCATGACCGAGATAGTGGCAAGCGGGGTGTTTTTTGTTATTGCATTTACTCCGGTTTACCGGAGTATCTGGCTTGATAAAAAACTGGGTCTTGAATATTTGCCCGCGGCAGACGAGGGAGCGGCGGATGGAGCATGCGCAAAAACAGACGCTCATACGGCTGCTTATTAGTCTTTGCGTGGTGCTGCTCGTGTTTGGCGCCGGCGCAGTCAGCGGTTACGTTATCGCAATCAGACGTACAGGATCTGTGCCGGACGCTCGAGAGCATGAGACAGTCACTCGCCGTCTTGAGACAGTCGCTGACCGCGTCGGACAGGGAGCTGCAAGCGCTCAAAGCGGAGTCAGTGAGGCTCGAGAACTCGTTGAACAAAGCAGCGGCGGCGCTCAGGCAATCGGAGAGCGAGCTTTGCGCATTGCAGACGGACAGCAGGGAGCTTGGGCAGCTGCTGAATCAATCGAAGGAGGCATACGGGAAATTGAGCGCATACTGTGCGGCGCTCGAACGAAAGAACACCCTCCTTAAATGGGCGGCTGGCGGCACGGCGGCGCTTGCCGCCGGATGCGTCATCGCAGCAGCGTGTATACTGTTTGTGAGGTAGCATATGAACGAGGTTGTCGTATATCTGGGATTTGCCAGCGCGCTGTTCGGGTTTGTGGCAGTATTTGTCAAAATCGGCGTGCTCAAAGGCAAATTTACGGAACAGCTCAAACAGATGTTTGACCGTACATCAAAACTTGAAGCACAGCAGGATCTGATGGAAAAAGAACTGTATGGACTGCAGAAAGAAAGCGCGGGCTTTATGGCAAAAGTAGACACCTCGTTCTCCTATATCAAAGATATGCTTGAACGGTTGGAACGCAAAATAGACGCAGGAGGTGGTGATGCCGCGCCGAAATAAGATAGAGCTGCAGGGACTGGTTGACCGCATTGTCGATATGTTCTATCGCGATAAAATGACGCAGGCAGAAATCGCGCAGCAGCTTAAAGAAGAAGGCTACGATGTGAGCAAGTCCGGCGTGGGCCGCGCGCTGCTTGACTATGCCGGACAGATGAAAGCGTACAAGGAGGCGGCTGCGGAAGCCGCCGCAATCGTCAAGGAACTGCGCGGCGAAAGTGGTCTTGATCTTGCAGAAACGACAAGCCAGCTTTTGCAGGTAAAACTGCTGTCTGCGGTCAAATCTGTAGACACGGCAGAACTTGACGACATGGAGCTCAAAGACCTTTTTTCTGCGGTGCGGAAAAATACCCAGAGTCAGGTGCAGATTGCGCGCGTTAAACTTGAGTTTGAGCGCGGCTACCGCAAGGGCTTATTCAAAGCGGCGCAGGTTATCGAGGAAGAAGCCAGAAAGGCAGGCGTGAGCAAAAACACGATAACCGTCATCAGAAGAAAAGTTTTAGAGCTTAAGGTGCCGTCAAGTGAAGAGAGATAACGTGTCGGTGCTTTTGCCGTACCAGAAACGCTGGATAGAAGACGAAAGCGCGCAGAAAATAAGCGAGAAAAGCCGGCGCATCGGTATTTCATATACTGAGGCGCTCAACTCGGTACTGAAAGCTGCCCCGCAAACCGGGGCAATAAATACGTATTATCTCTCGTACAACAAGGACATGACGCGCCAGTTTATCAGCGACTGCGCTGACTGGGCGCGCCGTCTTGAGATTGCGTGCGCGGATATTTGCGCAGAGGAGATCCTTGACGGAGACCGCGCGGTTATGGCGTTCCGGCTGCGGTTCGCCAGCGGCGCAGAGATTGCCGCGCTGCCAAGCGAGCCGTATGTGCTGCGCTCAAAGAAAGGCCGCGTCGTGTTTGATGAGGCGGCGTTCTGCACCAAATTTGACGAGGTGTTAAAGGCAGCGCAGGCGCTGCTTATCTGGGGCGGACAGCTTTCCATTATCAGTACGCATAACGGCGAGGACAACCCGTTCGCACTTCTGGTGCAGGATGTGCGGCAGGGCCGGAGGCCTGAGTGGTCGCTGCACCGCACCACATTCCGCGAGGCGGTAGATGCGGGGCTGTACCGGCGCATCTGTCTTGTCAACGGCGAGCGCTGGAGTCAGAAAGCACAGGACGTCTGGATAGACAAGATATATACAATCTATAAAGACAACGCTCTCGAAGAGTTAGACGTTATACCGGTAAGCGGGAACGCCAAATATTTTGGCCGCGGTCTTTTGCGTTCGTGCGTGCGCGATACGGGCGGCGTTTTCCGCTGGGAATTTGACAACGATTTTCTGCACCAGAGTGCGCAGGCAAAAGAACGGCGCATTGCCTCTCTTGCACGCTCCTGCGAACCGTATATCGCCTGGGCAAAAGGAAAACTGTATTTCGGGATGGACTTCGGCAGATCCGGAGACTTATCTGTTATCTGGACCGCGTGTCAGACGGGTGTGACGGTGCAGACGCTTTTGGTAATCGAGATACAAAACTGTCCGTTTCGGGAACAGGAACAGGCGGTGCGGCTTTTGCTTGAGAGCGCGCAGCGGCGCGGCGTGCTGGGCGGCATTGCCATAGACGCGCGCGGAAACGGACAGGCGCTTGCCGAAAACATCAGCGTTGATTTCCCCGGCGCGGCGGCAGGCGTTATGGAAACTGCCGCATGGTATGCGGAATGGTTTGCCAAGCTGAAAGCGTTTTTTGAAACGGAGGATTTTACGCTGCCTGATGACGAGACGGTATTGGCTGATTTTGGAATCGTTACCGTAAAAAACGGCAATCCGTACATACCCGATGTGCGCACGGCAGACCGGACAGGCAGAGGCAGACGGCATGGAGACGCGGCTGCCGCCGCGGTGCTCGCCTGCTATGCGCTCCATGAGTGTGCGGCAAGCCCGCCGCCGGTGTTTTCCGCCGCGCCGGTTAAAAAGCGCCGCGGCTTTTTCGGTCTGTTTTAACGTTGTATCAGCGGAACGGCGCACCTGCAGATTGACAAAGAAACTGCGGCGGACACGCAGAATCTATACTGTCAGATACTATGCGCTCAAGACGGTATCATAATAGCCGTGGCACAAACGCCAGTATGCCATATAGATACAGCCATGAGATCGATACGTACCGGTGCGTGCAAAGTATTCCTCTTCAAGGTTTGCGGGTTTCTGGTATGATATGAAACCATATTTCCGCGCCAAGAATTGGATAACTTCGAGCTCCTGTTTTGTATATGGATTGCCCATTCGTGATCCGATAATAATGGAAATCACATATTGACACGGGAATTTTTATGAGATAAAATAGCGTCAATATGCGAGGGCAGGAGGTCAAACTGACATTCGCCCTTAGTCAGCGCTGGTTGTTTGTGTCCGCAAAACAGTGACAACAAGCGCTGAGATTTAAAACCGAGACCGTCTGATACAACAGGCGGTCTCTTTTTTTGTTCTCAGATTATATAGTACACATATCTGTGTTGTATAGGGTCTTATCATTAAATTTTTCTATGCTATGATACGCTCATGGCACAGGTAACGACACGCATCATTGATATAGGCGCGCTGCGCTCCATCACATCATACATGGACGATACGGCTGACTGGATGTCGCGAACCGGCGAAAGTCAGGAAGTGTTTGAGCGGATGATGGATGATCCGCGGGTGGGCTCTCTGGCGGAACTGCGCAAAGACCGCGTGCAGCTTATGGAGCCGAGCATCACTGACAGCGGCGACGAGGC
>DXHG01000201.1 GCA_019113455.1 Candidatus Treponema faecavium
GGGTAAGCAGCAACAGCTCAATTTTCTTTTCCAGTGGTATTTCCATTCCCTTTCTACCCCCGCTATATCTAGTGTTCCCTGTCTTTGCGCGTCCCCTGCGTAAACTGTGTCATTTTCGGTGGCAGATCAAATTTTTTATTTTTTACCTAGCAAACAGACTGTATCAGACTTGCTCAAAAGCTGTGCTCCAAGCCTGCGCGCAAGCGCAGAGGCACCTCGCGAAGAAGCCAAGCGCAAATGCCGCCCCAACAAAAACTATTCCATCCTTGACGGTTACAACCAACAATGCTACACTTGCAATAAAAATAGGGAGAAACTGAAAGGATGTTATCGGGACTTAATCCCTATGCGGCGGGAATCCTTACCGGCTGCGGTTTACTGGGGTTAGCGCTGCTGCTTTTTTTAATACTGCACCGGCACACACAAATGGAAAAGGAATTCGTTCTTTTTATCTGTGCCGCAATCATAGCCGCAGCATTGACGCTTTCTCTTCTGCATCCGCTGCTCGGCGTATGCAGTTCTGCTGTCTATTTTATCGCCGGTTTAGTGCGTCTCATGGCGCTAAAAAAGCACCCGGCTGTTCCTGCCGCGTCTTTGCAGACAGCAGCGCCGCAGGAACAGCCGGATACGGAGCTTTTTTCACAGCGCCGCTATAAGCAGCTGCTCACCGCAGGCAATACGATTGTGCAGTATCCGGCAGAAATCTTTTCCCACAAAACAACGGTAGAAGCAATGTATGAGCAGATTGTGCGTATCTGCATTGACGAAACAAAGGCCGACGGCGCGGCGCTGCTGCTTATCGATGATTTTGAAGATTTAATCACCGTGCGCGCGTGCGCCGGTTCGTTTCCGCCGCCGTACAAACTGCCTGATACCGTACCGCACGAAAAACTGCGCGTCAGCGTGCATTTTAAGCACGCGCAGTTTGCGCTCACAGATACTGTTTTCGGACAAACGGCAATGACCGGCAAGGCATTACTTATTACCAATCCGCTTTCGGACACAAGGATATATCAAAACGGAGACGAAGATTTTCTGCGCTGCGGCAGTTATATTCTGTGTCCGCTCGCGCTTTCCGGCGCGGTGCTCGGCGTCGTCGCCTTTTCACGGGATTATGCGTCTCCTGCATTTACGCCGGATGATTTTGAAACGGCGCAGATTCTCACCTCGTTTGCCGCAACGTCGATAAAAAACATTACGCAGTTCTTTGAGACAACGGAATACACGAGCTTAATGAAAGAAGCGGAGCTGGCAACTTCGCTGCAGCAGTCGCTCCAGCCCAAAAAGCTGCCTGCCCTGGCCAAGGTATCTGTCGGCCGTTTTTTTGTTCCCGCAACAGGCGTCTGCGGCGATTATCACGACGTTATGCCCTGCCGCCGCGACCGCACGTCATTCGTTGTTGCCGATATTACCGGCAAAGGAATTCCCGCGCTTACGCTGATGATCATGATTCGTGCAATTATCAGGCTTATCGTCAATACTCCGCAGGACGCGGGCAAAATACTTGAGTGGCTTAACCGCGGTATCTGCGGAGAAAATACAATCGATCACTACGCGAGCGTTACGCTTATCAACTACAACATGACCAACCACACCGTTGATCTTGCGACAAGCGGAAACGCTCCTATTCTTTTGTACCGCAAAAGCCAGAATTCCATCGACACCGTCAGCATCGCAAACGCTCCGATAGGAATCGCCAGGACAACACAGTATCACAGTCTTCAGACAAAACTGAAAAAAGGTGATATACTGATTACATTCACTGACGGACTGATAGAGGCGCTTAACAGCGGAGGGTATCCCTATACATCAGAACGATTAAAGACTATTATTGAACAGCATCATGACAAAACAGGACAGGAAATCGCTGACCTGATACAGGCTGACGTGCGGCTGTTCTGCGGAACAAAGAGCCTGCATGATGATCAGACGCTGCTGATTATCAAGAATATTAACGATTAAAAGGAGTATGGTAATATGGAGCTGAAGATTCGCAAAAACAACGACGTGTATATCGTAGATGTGAACGGCGAAATGGATTTGTACAATTCCTATAAACTGAAAGAACTCGTGATGAAAATGCTCGAGAAGAATGTTAAGAAGTTTATCATCAATCTTGACCAGGTTGATTATATCGATTCTTCCGGTATCGGAGCGCTCATTTATATCTGTTCAACCATTAAAAAGATGAACCTCAAAATGGCGATGACTAATATCCACGGCTCGGTAAAGAAAGTCATTGAACTCACAAAACTCATGGGCTATTTTCCGGTGGCCAACAGCCTTGAAGAAGCAATTCTCATGGTAAACGAATAATACTCAGGCGGGGAGTCATGGAAGAATACAAAGAACTGCGTTCAGATGAAAACGATCCGTTATTTGACAAAACGAATATGATGTATAAAGTTTTTCCGTCTGACTACCGGCAAATACGTTATTTCACGCTGCTCATAGTGCAGTCGGCGCCTCTTGAGATAAAAGAGATCAATCTGCTTGAGCAGCAGATAAGCGAAGTGATTAAAAACGCCGTTAAACATGGAAACAACTGCGATATCAATAAAAAAGTGCATATCTGGTACTCGTTCAGCCCAACTCACGCGCACCTTATCGTGCAGGATGAAGGAGAAGGATTTAAGGATCTTGAGAAATGGAACGAATTCAATAAACAGCGGCTGCGCTGCCTGCACAATCAGGATTACGCGGAACTTGCAAACTATGTATCGTTCCGCACGCAAAAAAGCGATGAACAGGACGGCGGCAACGCGCTGTTTGCGGCAATAGAATACTGGAACGGCGGCTTTGTATTCAACAACAAACGGAACGCAGTCGCCATGCTCAAAAAGTTTCCCAAGAAGCGCCACGGCGTACAGCTCGACGAATAGGCCCG
>DXHG01000202.1 GCA_019113455.1 Candidatus Treponema faecavium
AGTTTGTAAATTGGGAAATTAT
Source organism: Candidatus Treponema faecavium (assembly GCA_019113455.1). Classification (GTDB taxonomy): domain Bacteria; phylum Spirochaetota; class Spirochaetia; order Treponematales; family Treponemataceae; genus Treponema_G; species Treponema_G faecavium. The sequence continues at coordinate 23 of DXHG01000202.1, forward strand.
ATTTAAATGAAGAATTTCTTAGTGGAATATGCGGATAAATAATAGATACCTGATAGCCATCAGCGGCAAAACGGTTTGCATATTCATAGACAACTTTGTATCCGCCACAAGGCTCTAGATCTCTTTTAGGAAGAAAAAAGGCAATGGCTGGTTTTGAGATATTTTTCATCACATGCATACTATCATATTAGTTTTACAGTTGTAGTTATATCATGGTTAAAAGCAATATTTAACTTGCAATGCTAATGCAAAATTATGTCTTCGTGGCAGATTCTGCCTGTTGTATGTCGGATTAAATTCTGAACTATATACGATCTGAGCAGATGTCCGTAATGCTGGGATAAAATAGTGATTTGCGCCAATACCGATATTAAAATTAGCTCTGATATTAGTTTCTACTATATCAATGAACCATGAGTAATCCATATCAGGATTCATACGCTGGATAAAAATTTGAGCATTGCCTTTTGGATAATATAATTTAAATCCGAGGTATTGACTGTTTCCGCCGGTACCAATACCCGCTCCCAGCCATTGTCCCCGATTGGTGTGTCCCTGCGTAATAATGTGATGTGCATAGAAGGTCGTATCCCACGAAATCATGTTTTCATAGTCGCGAGATGATTCCAGATTGGTTATTTCCAATAGAATTTCACCTTTCAGCACATCTGTTATATCTAGGCTTTTTTTTATGCCAAATGTATACCCTTGAGTATGAAAAGGATATCTGATTACATAATCTAAACCGGGACTGAAATCATTTCTGCCCCATTCAAGATAAATATTAAGTCCTGCTTTTGGAATGTGATAATCAATAACAATGGATGCTCTCTGATCGTTTTGATCAGAACCTGCTCCGGTATCCATTGCTGGCCAAAGCAAACTGAAAATTGCTCCGGTATTCATGTCGTTCCATTTGGATAACATAATTCTGTTTAATCCAATGGTTAATCCCGGTAAAAACGGTACACCATACGCAATTGTGAAACCCGTTATTAAGTTATGATCATTGTCTGATGTATTGTCAAAATAGTCAGATTCACTCAGATATCCCCACCACACGCGCAGTTCAATATCGCCAAGATACCAGTTTAGTTTTGGTATAACGATGGGCTGGCGGCGCAGCCCTATATCAAGTTTTGGATATGAAGCGGCATTATTAGAGTGTATAATTGGATTTATTTGTGCAGGACCGAGCCATATCGGTTGCGTGCCGAAGCCAATGGTAAACGTGTACAGACTCCAGCGTATTTCAGTATCACCCCAGTCAAACGTGAAAAACGGCTTGTTCCCAAACCGCTGCGGAGCGTCAATGGAGTGTAACCCATAATAGCCGTAGTTTTCTGCTTTGTCTGCATAGTCTGCTCCGCTGTAAGCAGGCTTTACAATGTCAAACCCCATGTTCTGGCTGTAGCTGAGCTGCGGCTTTATCGTCGCTTCAAAGCCATAGCCTTCAAACCTGATGCCCGCCGTCAGGCTGGTATTGTAGCCGCGGCCCTGCCAGAGTGCGCCGTCGTTCTGTCCGTAGGGGGCTGCGGTGTTGAACGAGTTGAACCACTCAGGGCCGTATATTTTCATCGTAATGTGTTCGTCTATGCCGCGCAGAAACCAGTTGCCGCCCTGTTCGGGCGCGGCCCACAGCGTGTATGTCGTGCCGAGGTTATTTGCGCGCCAGACGTGCGTGTCTTCAGCATCGTCGGTGAGGCGCCACACGGAATCAGACAGCGTACGATAGTTAAGGGCAGGGCGGCTTGCGTCGCCGTTAAGCGAAAGAAAATCGTAGTATTCTTCTTCTGTCGATTTCAGCGCTTCCTGCGCGTATACTGAACCGAATACACAAACCGCCAGCGCGGCTGCCAGTTTTTGCACTGCATGGTGTTTCATCGTGATACTGATTTCCTTAACAATGTCTTAGTCTCTTTTTTTATAAATGGTGTTCACTCTGCTGCGCAAGCTGGCGTATGCGTTCTTCCGATAAGCCGGTAACCTGCATAATCTGTGATTCCGGCAGACCGATTCCCAAAAGATTTCGTGCTGCTTGTTCCATTCCCGTTTCAAAGCCTTCATCCCTGCCGATAGCGATGCCTGCTTCACGTTCTTCTGTCTTCATCATCTCTAACGTCATATAATCCTTCTTCCACAGATTGTTTCGTCTTGCCTCTCTTACCAACATGTCAAGCCTGCCGGTAAACTCATCTTCCGCTTGGCCTGAAGCAATGTATTTCAGTATCCGCTGTTCAGCTGTGTCATTCACCTGGTCATACGCCGTGCAGTTAAAATATATCTCATGCACCAGATTGCTGCACTGCGCTTCAGGTTTTTCCTTAAATACTCGCTGTACCGTATACTGCGGCAAACCGTGGCTAAACGGATCAAACATGCATAAGAATATGATATACACGTCGGTAAGTTTTCGGTATAAGTCTCCCGCCTTGAGTGTATCAGTATCTATTGTAGACTGATAATACCGTGCGCGCAGCAACAGATCCGGCTTGTGCGATTTCTGCATCTCCATGTCGTAGACGGCGTCGCAGCCTTTTATATAGAGGTCAAAGCGGATACCTTTTGCGTCTGCGGCAACGCGCATTTCTTTTTGCGGCTGCACATGCTCAAGACGGTCTATATGTATATGCAGGAGGCGCTCGATGAACTGGCGGCAGGTGTCAAGGTCTGACAATACATGGCAGAACATGAAATCATTTGACAGAGGCAGCTTTTGCCACTGTTCTTCAAGGCTTTCCGCTCGTGCTTGCTCATGCTCCATGTTGTGTTCTTCCTTATTATACTGCGCTCTTTGGCAGCCTGCATAATCTGCAAGCCGCTATGCGCATAAAACCGCGCTGCTTGCTGCCGGAATGTTATGATGGCGTAAGTTCACCGTGGTGTATTTCGATGCGGCGGTCGCAGAGCTCTATCGTAGACAGCCGGTGCGCGATAACGATAAGCGTTTTGTCAGCGCTGAGCTGGTATATTTCCTGCATAATCTGTGCTTCCGTTTCGGTGTCGAGCGCGGAAGTCGCCTCGTCAAGCACAAGCACGTCAGGCTCGTTGTAGAGAGCGCGCGCGATGCCGATGCGCTGTTTCTGCCCGCCGCTGAGCTGCACGCCTCCGTCTCCGACTCGGGTATGTATGCCGTCGCGTTCCTGCAGCATGTCCCACAGCCGCACCAGTTTAAGAATCTGCTCGATGCGCGCTTCGTCATATTCGCTGCCGAACGAGATGTTTTCCGCAACCGTGCCGTCAAACAGATATATCGTCTGCGGGATATAGCCGATACGGCGCCTCCATGCGCGTATGTTTTTGTCGGTGATCTGCACGTCATCCACATACAGCGCGCCTTCGTCAGGGGTATGCAGCCCGATAAGCAGGTCAATCAGCGTCGATTTGCCGCCGCCGCTTTCGCCCACAACGGCGAGTTTTTCGCCTTTATGGATCGTAAGCCCGATGCGGCTCAGGATGCGTTTATTTTCGACATAACTGAATGAAATATTGTCAGCCCGTATCGTGCGCTGAAAATCAACCGGTTCGTCTCCCTCTTTGCGCACCGGCAGCTGCAGGTCCTCGTATACAATGTCCATGGCCTTTTGGTTGTATATTAATGCGCTGATAGAACTCATGGAGCGGTTGAGCGCCGGAAGAATACGGTACATGGAAAGCGCGTAAAGAGAAATAGTCGGAATGACCGACTGCGCCGACTGATACTGCCAGACGATATAGACAACGACGGCGATAAGCACGATGAATCCAAAACTTTCTATAAGACAGCGCGGCAGCGTGCTCATCATGGTGCTGATTATCATCGTGCGCGTTTTCTGTCTGTTTATCGAGTTAAAGCGCTTGAGCATATCCGCATCGTTGCCGCGCAGCGTGATGAACTTAAAATTGCCGAATGATTCTCCGATTGTTTTGTACAGTTTGTTGTTCGCTTCTGAGCGTATCGCTCCCTGACGGCGGTTTATCTTGGTAATAAGCCTGATGATGACCGCGACCGACGTAGCGAGAACGGCGGTCAATATCAGCGTCATTCTGGTGTTTGCCGCAAGCATGATAATGTACAGCAGTAAAATAGTAAACGCTTCAGGGAATATCTGCAAAAAACTCAGCAGATACGTGCTCGACATATTGGCTTCTCCCATGATATGGTTGGTAAGGGTAGAAGCGTTCTGCTGTAAAAACGTGCGGTACGGCTGCTTGAGATAGACGGCAAACAGCCTGCCGCTTAAATCGTTAAATATACTGTTTGCGTACCGCGCGAGCAGATAGGAATAGATAACGTTGTACACCGCCCGGAACAGGTAAAACGCCATGATGCCGAAGCCAAAGAAAATAATAAACGTATTAGGATCTGAAAACCGCAGAAACGTGTATATGCGGCGGTATATGCTCTCTTCATTGACAATGCCGGGGTTTGAGGCGATGGAGATAAACGGCATGATTGCCGAGATTCCGATTGTTTCTATGAGCGCGAGCAGCGTGGCAAGAATAACCAGTACTACAAATTCCGTCTTTTGCCGGTGCGACAAAAGACGGGAGAACTTTCGTATAACGGATGTATTATTATGCTCCATACAGAGTTCCAGGGCATGTGCTGCGGCAGCGTGCATACCTTCTCCATTGGCGGCGAAAGTGCTGCGCGCCCGGGGAGAGGCAGGTAACTGCTGTCGGGTTTTCTGCGCTGCCGAAACAAGCTGCAAATCCCATGTACAGCATATGCGGCATAAGTATAGCATATTCGATTCAGCTGGTGCAATGGTTTATTAAACACCCCGCAGTGAACTGTAATCTGATGCCGCACGTGCAGCGCGCAGAATACATGCCGGTGCTCTGTTATGCTGCCCTGTATGGGCGGGCTTGCGCAGTGACGCGGTTACAGCGGCTTATAATAGAATGATTTTGCGTCTTTTGCGCGCATTGTGGCAAGTATGCCGTCAAGGTGGTCGTATTCGTGCTGCAGCAGTTCCGCAAGGTCATCAGCCGCGTTGATGCTTGCGTCATGCCAAGTGCGGTCGGTATAGTTGAGCCTGCAATATTTATACCGCGAAACGGCAACGCGCAGGTTTGGAAAAGACATGCAGTCGTCGAAAACTTCAATCTGCACAGGATTATGGAACAGCATGCTGGGATTGATGATGAGAATGGGCTCGGTGATATATACGTAAATAATGCGTTTTTTTATGCCAATCTGCGGAGCTGCTATCGCGCGCCCGGCGTTATGTGTGCGCCGGTACTCCATGAGCGTGTCATGCAGATCCTGCTCTATCTGGGGCAGCAAATGGCGTTCTTCCCGCGTTACCTGCATGGAACGTTCATACAGCGCCGGGTTTCCCAACAGTAATATTTCACGAATCATACGAGCATAACTATAATAGGAAGGCAGGGAATATGCAACCGTGCAGGAACCGGTACTGAACGGTCAGGCATGGCCGTGAACAGCGGCGTTACGCCGTGCGGCGCAGCAAACACTCCGCAGGCGACCCGCAAAGAAAAACAGGCGCGTATGCAGCATAACCGCCGCCAGCGGGGCAGGCAGCTCATATCCTTGACGCACGCACCGCACGCGGTTAGTATAGGCATATAACTTTTCAGCGGAAACAATAAAGAAGGCAGAACATGAGCGAACAACCCTATATCCGCCCATCATGGGACGAGTATTTTATGGAAATATGCCGAACCGTAGCGAAACGCGCTACATGCGACCGCGGCCGGTCGGGCTGCGTGATTACGCTGCATAATCGGATTCTGGTAACCGGCTATGTGGGAGCGCCGTCCGGGCTTCCGCACTGCGATGACGCGGGACACATGTTTAAGAAAACCGTGCACGAAGACGGCAGCGTAACGCAGCACTGCGTGCGAACGGTTCATGCGGAACAGAACGCTATCTGTCAGGCGGCAAAAAACGGCATTTCCATTGAAGGCGCAACGCTGTACTGCAAAATGACGCCGTGCCGCACGTGCGCGATGCTCATTATCAACTGCGGCATTGTCCGTGTCGTGTGCGAAAAGCGCTACCACGACAGCGCCGATTCTCTGGCGATGTTTGCCGCCGCAGGCGTCGAGATTACGCACTTAAGCGACGACGTGCAGACATACGAACGCATGTAGCCCGCGCTGCCGCAGCGTTTGCGCTACGCCAGATTACTGACAAGCCAGTCCTTAAAGACAGCATAATCCGCCGCAAGAGGAATTGCGCGGTCCGGCAGCCGCATGACTTTTTCCAGCCGGTCAGGCATCGCAGGCTCCCTGTTTATGGCGCGGTACACGGTTTCTCCAAATTTTGCCGGATGCGCTGTCTCAAGCACAATACCCACCGCCGTCTTTTCGGCAGCAGCTGCCGCCCAGTCAGGAATATTGGGTGCAAGCCCGGGCGTTTGAGCGCCCTCCGCCGTACACGGAAACTTCTCCTGCAGACCGCCGCGGCGTATGTCGTTCCACGCCTGCCAGCCGACCGCGCCGTGCGGATCAAGAATGTAACCCGTGTCTCGGTAGCAGCTTTGTATCGCTTTGAGCGTGCCCTCGTCGTCAAGCCAGTACGCTGCAAACAGCCTGCGTACTTCGTCAAGCGTGTACATATCCGCAATGCGTTCGTAATTGCTCGGCGCGCCCACGTCCATCGCGTTTGAAAGCGTTTTAACAGAAGGGCGGGGCGTGTATGTTCCCGTCGTTATCCAGTCCGGGATAGTGTGATTGGCGTTTGTCGCGGCAACAAAGCCTGCAATCGGCGCGCCCATTTTCTGCGCGATAAGACCGGACGTGAGATTGCCGAAATTGCCTGACGGCACAATCATAATAATAGAAGGATTTTCAATCTTGCTGTCCCGCGGTATGCGGTTTTTTACGACGAGCGACGCAAATATATAGTAGAAACTCTGCGGAAGCAGCCGCGCGATATTGATCGAATTGGCAGAAGAAAGCCGGAATTTCGCGCGGAGATCGGCATCGGTAAACGCCGTTTTCACGAGTTTTTGGCAGTCGTCAAACGTTCCGTTTATTTTAAGCGCGCGCACGTTTCCGGTAAATGTAGAAAGCTGTTTTTCCTGCAGCGGACTGATTTTTCCTTCCGGATAGAGAATCGTAACGTCAAGCCCTGCCACATTGTGAAACGCACTGCCGACAGCGCTTCCCGTATCTCCCGATGTGGCAACGAGAATATGCAGCGGCGTGTCTTCGTCTTTGTTGAAATGCGCCATGACGCGCGCCATGAACCGCGCGCCGAAATCCTTAAACGCGCACGTAGGTCCGTGAAAGAGCTCCAAAATATACGAGATTTGGTCTGCCGGAACAACCTGCGGCGAAAACGGATATGCGTCCGCGATAATCGCCTGCAAATCAGCGCCGCTTATTTCTGTGCCGCAGTACAGACGCGCCGTTTCAAATGCAACGCTCCTGAATGACGGCTCAGGCACCTGACGCAGAAACGAGCTGCTGAGTTTGGGATATTCAGCCGGCACATACAGCCCTCCCGTCTGTGCGTTCATACCGTTCATGACTGCCGTCTTAAACGATACATGTGCAGCATGATCCCGTGTATCTGTATACATCATAAAAACCTTCAAAGGAATAAAAGTTATCTCATCATAACAAAAAAATACCGGCAATGCAACATACAAAAGTGTCGTATCCGTTTTATGAGAAAGAAAGTATACATGAGATATGCGGCAGGCTGCTGTATCAAAAAATAGAAAGGAATAAGCGGATGATGGGAGTCGAACCCACGTCTTCAGCTTGGAAGGCTGAGATAATAGCCGTTATATGACATCCGCAAACAATACATAATATATACCAGATACATAAAAAAAAGTCAATGGGAATTTGCCGATGGCAAAATTTATATTTGCCATTTATCAGACATGAATTTTGCCGATGGCCAG
>DXHG01000203.1 GCA_019113455.1 Candidatus Treponema faecavium
CTGTACAGTGGCGTGCGTAATCGACTCGGTAAGCTTAAGCTGTATCTTTTTGGCGTTCGCCTCAAAGCTGAACTCATCGATAATGTCGGTTACAAGCTGATGCAGATCGGCGATAATATACTCAAGCGACATTTTGCCGCTTTCAATCTTGGACATATCGAGCACATCGTTTACGAGCAGCTTGAGGTGCCGCATTGAGCGGGACATCTTTTCAAGGCACTCGATAACGCGCTCTTTATTGTCAATATTGAGCCTGAGAATCTCTATCATGCCTACGATTGCGTTCATCGGCGTTCTTATTTCGTGGCTCATCTTGGACAAAAAGAGCGTCTTTGTTTCGCTTGTCTTTTCGGCAACCTGCAGCCGCATTTCCGTTTCTTTGAGCTGGCGTTCTCCCGTTATATCGGTAAACGACAGAAGAATGATTTTTCCGCCGTTGTCAAGGTTGATTTCGTCTACCGAGCACCTGAGCACGATAACGCTGTTGTCCGCAAGCGTAACGGAAAGCTCCGTCTTTTTGGCGCCCGACACCTCCGTTATCGAATTGACAAAATCGCCGAACTCGGCGAGGCTTTTCTGCTCGCCGCTGCGCGGCGCAAAGATCGCTTCTTCTATGGCTTCCTGCGACGCCTTAAGCAGCGTCAGCGCTTCTCTGTTGATGCTGACTATCTTGTGCTGATAGATATCCACCTGCATAATGCCGCACACGGCGGTGTTGTACAGTACGTTATACAGCGTTTGATATTTCTGCCGCTCCTGATCGATATATAGCAGCGATTCTTTTTCTTTTGTAACATCGACAAACGTACTCTGTATGAGCTGCTTGCCTTCAGCTGTTTCTACGACTTTTGCGTAGCCTCGAACCCAGCCTGTCGTGCCGTCTGTTCGCATCACCTGGTGCTCAAACGCCGTGCCGTCCCCCACCTTTTTAAGGGAAAGCATCTGCTGAATAACCTGCTCGATTTCCGTGCCGGTGGAAACGGCTCCCAGCGTTTGGTTGTTCTGATCGCGGAATTCCTGAAAACTGCTGAATCCCAGCATCCTGATTGCTTCTTCGTTTGCGTGGTAGCAGCGCAGCGTGTTGTCAGACTTTTCGTACTGGACAATACCGCAGACAATATTCTCATACAGCGCCGCGTAATAGTCTTTTTCGCGTACAATGCGCTCTTCCGAATCCTTAATCGCGGATATGTCGAGCACGGTGCAGTACAGACTGATTTTGCCGTCTTCCTGCATGACGATAGCCTGAATCGATATCCAGATGACGTTCTTGTTCTTGCACATGATGCGGCACTCAAATCCGATAACCGGTTTGTCCTGCCGCGCGCTGATAATCTCGTTGCTGAACCTGCTGCGGTCCTGCGGATCTATGAGCTTGTCAAAGTGATTCTGAAACTGCGTTTTTATTTCTTCTTCGGTATAGCCGCACAGCGCGTAAAATCCCTTGTTGGCGTAATCGATAACCGGACGGGAATCGAACGTAAGATGCAGCACACCGCCGGGCACGCTGTCTACGATCGTGTCCAGCTGCAGCTGCGCCGCGTGGAGCTGCTTTGTTACATCAAACAGCGTTACAAGAATACCGTTTACGCGGTTGTCCGCCCAGAAATACCGCCTGATGCGGATAAGCCATATCCAGCCGTCGGTGTCCGTAATACATTTTTCTATTACGGAACCGTCTGAGAACACTTTTTCTATATCATTGATAAAGCCCGGATACGAATACAGAAAATTGATCTGATTTATCGGGCGGCCTATGTCGGTGATGAGCAGATTCGATTTCTTGAGCATGATAGGCGTAATCTTTCTGATATCCATGTTTTCATCGATATACAGCGCGCCTATCTCCGCGTTGTTAAGCAGATTGTCAAAGTCTGCGTTTGCGGTGGTGAGCTCCGATATTTTATTCTGATATTCGGCGTTTACGGTGTACAGCTCTTCGTTTACCGAACCCATCTCCTCGTTTGTGCTCTGCAGCTCTTCGTTTGAGGCAAGCAGCTCCTCGTTTGTACTCTGCAGTTCCTCGTTTTTGCGGTCTGACTCCATGAGCACCTGCTTGAGCTGGCACTGCACGCGGTGCAGCTCATCCTCAAGCACTTTTACGTGCCGGTCGCGGAACGTTTCAAGACAGAGCGCTTCTTCTTCGGCGTTTTTTTGCGCATCGTTCGTTTCCGGATCGGCGCCGTCGATGTGGATCATAAAGAAGTCCTGGCTGTCCACCGACAGGCGGCGGATACGCAGCACGAGCGTTTCGTCAGGATATTCGGCAAGACCGGAGAGCTTCTGTTCGTATACCGCGGTGCCCTCCCGTGTGAGCTCCGCGATAAAGAACTGAATAAAGCTCACGAGATCTTTTGGGAAAAACTTTTCAAGGGAATCGTTGAAAAGCCCGTCCTGTATACGGATATATTTGCCGCCGCCTTCGATAATCTGCACAACCACGTTCGCCGAATTGACGATAAGGCACGGCCCGGCAAGCGCGGCAAACAGCTTGGGCACTATTTCGTCAGAAACAGTCTGCGGCGCCTGATTGGTGCTTGCCGATATGGCGTGTATTACTTTTGAGTCATGCAGCAGTCCCGGCGCTACAGGCTGCGTAACCCAGTCTTTGAATTTTTGCGCGCCGGGAGCCGTTTTTTTCCTGAATATCTTCCATTTGCGGTCAATGATGTCAAACGACTGTTCCATAATGCCTAAGCTTTCTGAGTTGCCTAAAAAGAGATATCCGCCCAGGTTGAGCATCTGCAGGAACGACGCGAACACGGCGTACTGTTTTTCCTGCCGCACATAAATGAGCATATTGCGGCAGACGATAAGGTCAAGATTTGAAAACGGCGGGTCTTTTAATATATTGTGGCGGGCAAATACGACCATGCGCCGCACCCGTTCCTTTACAATATAGCCGTCTTCTATCGGCGTAAAGTATTTTTCTATCAGCGGCTTCGGCATGTTCTTGAGCGAGTGCGTGCTGTACACGCCTTTCTGCGCGAACGCAATAGACTCGCCGTCTATATCGGTAGCGAATATTTTAACCGTGAGCGCTAACCTGTCCGCGTGCAGCTGTTCAAGACATTCAAGAACGACAATGGCGATGGAGTATACTTCCTCTCCGGTGGAGCAGGCAACGTCCCAGATGCGTAGCTGCCCGTTGATGTTTTCAAGACGCGCCTGCAGCATCGGCAGCAGCACGCTCTGACACAGGTGTTCAAACGCTTCCGTATCCCGGAAAAAAGACGTTACGCCGACAAGCAGGCTTTTATACAGCGCTTTTTTTTCTTCGCTGTTTTTGCTGAAAAGCTCCGCGTATTCGTGTATGTTTGCCAGGTGGTTCAGCGCCACCCGCTGTTCAATGCGGCGCACTACCGTGTGCGCCTTATACGACCAGAAATCGATATTGGAATATTCCGAAAGCTCGGATACGATTTTTCTGAAATCTTCCGTCTGCAGGAGGGCAAAGAGCGTTTCTTCGTTTTTCAGATAAAACTGCGACGGATTATTGATGTAATTGGCGATTGCCTTGCCAATCTGCGCCAGGGGAAGCTGCACGTCGGCAAGTTCAGCTGTGATAATCTGCTGCGGCATAGACGGATAGAGCGCCTCAGACGGCTCCTGCACAATGACAAAACCGCCGGCTTTTTTTATCGCCGCCGCGCCGATAACGCCGTCGGATCCGGAACCGGTGAGAATCACCGCGCCGATTACGGCCGAGTCATCGTTTGCGAGCGACTGCA
>DXHG01000204.1 GCA_019113455.1 Candidatus Treponema faecavium
ATACTGGGCAGTATTGCCGCTGATCTCTCCGCCGCTCATCTCGAACGTGCCGTCAGCACCCACATACACGGCGCCGCCGCCGGAGCCAGCAGTGTTGCCGCTGATGGTACCGCCTTCCATCGTGAATGTGCCGTCAGTGTTCACATATACGCCGTTGCCGCCGGTAATCATGCCGCCGCCGGCGCTGTCGGCGAGCGTGAGCGAAAAGCCGCCCGAAACGGTAATCACATTGCCGTTAGCCTGCGCACTGGTAAGTTCGCGGTCTATCCGGTTTCCGTTCAGGTCGAGCGTAACGTTTGTGCCGCTGAATGTTATCGAACCTGTGTCGAACGCGTCGTTTGTGCTGTCTATGTCTTTAAGCAGCGTAATCGTGCCGCCTGAGCTGTTTGCGCTGTTGACCGCGTCTGTAAGCGAACTGATTGCAGCGCTGCCGTCCGAACCCACGTACAGCACGTCGCCGGCCGCCGCAGCAGTTTTACTGAACAGGTACATGGCGGTTCCGCCTGGCACGAGGATTTCGTATGCCGTGTCATCAGAGGTAAATATGCTCTGTGCGTTTGCTGCGGCTTTGTCCGTTACCGGTATGAGCCCGTCGCCGTCTGTATCGTCGCCGCCCACGCCGATGCTGGCGGCAGGATCAAGCCCGCCGGTTCCCACCGCAATCGTCTGTCCTGACGCAAGATATACGTTGCTTGCTGCGCCGCCGGACATCCCCGTGTTTTCCGTTATCTGCACCGCACCGCTTGCGGTGAACGTGCCGCTGTCCACATACACACCGCCGCCGGAGACAGCAATATTGCCGCTGATCTCTCCGCCGCTCATCTCGAACGCGCCGCCCGCGTCCACATACACACCGCCGCCGGAGACAGCAGTATTGCCGCTGATGGTGCCGCCTTCCATCGTGAACGTGCCGCCGTTTACATAGACTGCGCCGCCGTTTCCGCGATCGTTTGTGCCCGTAAGCGTAATGCCCGCGCCCAGCGTGAGACTTGCACCTGCCTGCACCGTGAACACGCGGCCGCCCGTGTTTGTAAGCACGCCGCCTGCGTCCGCGCCGCGCACAGTAACAGACTGATTGTTTGTTATGATTGCTTCGTCCGTGACGGCTACGTTCCCGTCAACGATAATCGTGCCGTCTCTGCCGTTCAGTACGGCGAGCGCCTGCCTCATCGTCACCGCCGGCGCGATAACCGAACCGACGCCGTCTGCTCCCGCAAAGCCGGTCTCGCTCACGTACACGGTCGTACCTACCGTCTGCTTAAAACTTTCTATAATATCCTGCGTGAGCAGGAACACGGTCTCTCCGTTGTGCTCCGTCAGATACCGCGCACCTGTGTTCACCCACTGATCGGTCGTCATGCCGTTCCACACATTCACCGATTCCGCCGTTGTGTACACGGTTGCGCCGGCGCTGTCGGTAAAGTACAGATACAGCAGGTACGTGCCCGCACCAATAGCAGGCTCGCTGAATGTCCAGCCTGAGCCGCCGTTGGTCAGCGGCGTAATGCTGGAACTGCCCCCTCCAGCGGTATTTCCGATCGGAACAAGCTTACAGTATACGTCAGCAACGCCTGCGCCCGCCGCGACCTGTATCACCAGGCGTATGCTCCCCGTGCCGGTCTGCATCGCCTGCCCGGGTCCCGGCACAATCGTTACGGCGGCATTGCCGTGCGTTATCTCCTGTATCGCCTGTCCGTAAAAGATTTCATAGCCTGCGTCATTTACCGCCCGCGCCGTAAACGTCCACGTTCCCTCATGCGCAAGCGATATGGTAAGATCAGGGTACGCTCCCTGCGCCTGCACGGTCTGCGTACCGTCAGAAGCGCTCACGCTCCAGTTAAGCCCGTCAGCCGCAGGCATCGCCGTGCGCGCGCTTGTTCCCGTGTCCGTATTGGGAAACGTAATGCTCACAAGTATGCTGCCGGTATTGCCGGCGCTGTCCCCGCTTGCTGCGCTTTCCGCCGGAGGAGACGCCTTGGGCACAAGGAGGTTTCCGCACGAGGCAAGCAAGCCCAGCAGCAGTATCGCTGCTGCGGGCAGCCGGTTACTGAGTTTGTGTCCCGTGTTCTGTTTCATAGCGTCCTCCGGTTTGCGGCAGGCTGTATACTTCTTCCTATATATACTGCGATCGTATAGTTGTGCTCAGTATAGCATACATTGCAGGAGAATGCACGCGGTTTTTTCTCTGCCGTTTCACTGCGGAGAGCCGAAGCGTGTGCACGCGGGCGTTTTTTCTTTCTTTTTTTCTGCAAGTCGGTTTTCTCCCTCTCCCCAAAAACACCGTACAGAGCATAAGAAAGAAAAAAACAAGCCCGCTGCCGCAGACTGGCAGAAAAAAGCCCGTTTGCCGTCGGCAAAAAATTTGCCAATGGCTAATAAAAAATTTGCCGTTTATCCGGTAAGAAATTTGCCGCTGGCCAGCGAGGCACTTGCCGGCGGCAAACTTTTCATTTGCCGTCGGCAAACAAAAAATTTGCAATCGGCAAGTGCGCCGCTGGCCGACGGCAAAATTCACCCGGGATAAATGGCAAAATAAAATTTTGCCAGCGGCAAATTTTTATTTTTTAAACGGCAAATTTGTCAGCTTACTGCTATTCCATGTCCGGCGTGCTTTTGTCAAACAGACTTTCGTCAAACGGGTTCGTTTCGCGCCGCAGTTCTTCAAGGATACAGCTTTTTGATATATAGTACGGGTTCCATCTGCCTGACAGCACCCATTTGGAAAGCGCACGGCGGCGGTAGGTGCTCACGCTGCTTGCCGCCACGTGCATACCGGCGGCTGTCTCTTTAATGCTCTTGCCTTCGATAAGCATAATCAGCACGCACCGTTCGCGCATAGACAGTTCCGCGTGCGGCTGTTTTTTGTGCATATCGCGTTCGGTTTCGAGCGCCGCCTGACAGCGGTATATGCGGTTTGCGCGCAGCGCCGTGCGGCAGTCTTCAATTTCGGTCTGACTCACCGCTCCCGCAAGCACGCTCACACGATATGCTTCCAGTTCCCGCAGACAGTCGGCGGTAAGCGCGTATCTGCCCAGTATCAGTATCTGCGCAAATGGGTAGCGGTCGCGCAGTTCCTGCACATACGTGCATACCGCAATCGACACCGATTCGCCGTTCACCACGATGCAGGCAGGGTCTCCCGCACGGCTTTGTTCGTGCGTTTCAGTGCTGAGCAGGTCGAACATCTGTGTCCGCGCAATACCGGTCAGATCGCGAATCAGCGGCCGGAACAGCTGCACCGCCTGCGGCGAAAATCCTGCAAACATCGTCATTGTTGCTTTCATTTGTACCATCCTTATAAATAAGTGAAACATATATTTTTTCCAGTATACCAGAAATCTGCGGCAAAACCATTGTTTGTAAAGAAAACAGCACCCGCAAATTGTGCTGCCGTGCATATTATAGAAAGTATACCAATGCTTTGGAGGTTTTTATGATGGACCACGATATTGCCGCGACGCTGCTTTCGCTGCAGGGCGAACTGCGGGAACTGCGCGGAGAAACGCAGGAATTCAAGCGGCAGGCGATGCAGCGCCTTGAAGTAATCGAACAGTGTCAGCGCAGGCTGCCGGCAACGGCGGTTTCTGTTGCAGCAGCGTGCGTGTCAATGGCGGCGGGGCTTGCCGCCTGCGCCGCGCGCTTTGCGGGCACGGGTTTTTTGACGGGAGGAAGGATATGAACGCGGCCGATGAAATGTATGCGGCACAGCGCGAACGCTATGCCGCGCAGCTGCTCGCACTGCGCGGCGTGCCGTATGAGCAGGCAGTGCGCATGACAGGCGGAACGGAAGGTTCAGGTCTTGTCTGTCTTGCGCTGTCGGCAGCGCTTGGCACGCCGGTCAGGCTTTCTGCCCGGGAATTGTGCGGTGCGTATTTTACGCTGCCCTGCTCCGGCGCAGCAGCCGGCCGCATATGCGCGCTGTTTGTGTTTGCGCGCTCAAGCTCCGGGCAGCGCGCACGCTGCGTATGCACGGCGGGTCTTGTGTCGCCGCTTGCGGTGCTCAGCTGCCTGCCGCCAAAAACAATGCTTGAACGGCTTGATACGGTGCTTGCGCGCTGGTCCCGCTTAGGGTGCGCCGTGCAGGTGCGCGCGCTTGACCGCAGCAGGCTGCCTTTCGCACAAGCGCGCGCCTGTCAGTGCCGGGGACTGCATACCGTACAGCTGGCTGGCAGCCGGCTGTACGGCGCGCCGGAGGTACGGTATGCGTAACGATACATTCCGCGATGTGTGCGGCTACACGCTCAAAGAACACGCGCTTATTTTGTGCAAGCGCGCGGTCGCGCTGCCGTCAAAACTCATCGGCTTTAAGCCCTGCTGCCTTGCGCTCGCAACGGTACTGCTCGTTCGCGGCGCGGTAAGCGAATGGGTGTGGTTTTCCGTGCTGGCGGCTGTGCTGTCAGGGGAAACGGGGCTCAAATGCGTGCGCCTGCTGCACGGCAGCGCGCATATGGGGAGGCAGAACCATGTTCGCACAGATACTGCGCCGCATACTGTATAGCGGCGCACGGTTTTTGCTGCAAAACGCTCATGCGGCAGCACACACAACGGAGGCTGAATATGAACAAACATCGTCTTGTCAAAACGGCGGCAGTGATGTTCCTGGTATGCCGCCTGTACCCGGCAGCAGCCCAGCAAGCAGCGGCGAGCGCAGCGCAGGAACAACCGCAGAACGCGCCGCAGAACGCGCCGCACGCGCAGTTATTGCCGAACGGAGAGCCGGCGGAAAACACAGCAGACAGGAGCGGTTCGCCGCAGAGCTGGTATCGTATTTCACCGGAGAAGCTGAAACTGCTCCTTGCCCGCATAGAAGCGGAACTGACAGACACGGCGGTGCAGGCGGCGCTTCAGACGCAGCGGCTCCTGACCGAACAGTACCGGATGGAGCGTGAACAGGAGGAGCGGCGCGAGCGCGTATGGCGGGCAGTGATCTTTGCGGCGGCGCTTATCGCAGGCGGCGCGGCCGGCGGCATTGCCGCGGGTATGGCTGCGGGCGCGCTGTAAGAACCTGCGGCGGCCGGTACGGTCTGCGGGTCTCCCGCGCGGGGTGTTTTCTGCGTTGCGCACGCGGGCGGTTTTTTCTTTGCAGATTCTC
>DXHG01000205.1 GCA_019113455.1 Candidatus Treponema faecavium
GAATAAACATTATAGGAAGTTAAAAGTATATCTTTTTGCAGCTTCCCTGCCTTATATCAGCCTAATTCAATTGCTGCTTGCCAGTCTTTTCTTCCTTGATCAAGACTCTTCCATAAAAATCCGTGGATACCTATTTGTACAGCAGCGTCAATATTCTCTTGTATATCATCAAAAAACACCGCTTCATCAGGATGAACTTCCAACCCTTCGAGCACCTTCCTGTAAATTGCCGGCTCAGGTTTAATAAGATGTTCATTGCATGAAAAACAGGCGTAATCTGCTGCCGTAAACAATGGTATTTCTGTCTTATAGTTATCAAGAAACTCAATAGGCATATTTGATAAAATACCGAGCTTAAATCCCTGTTTTTGCAGCGAAAGCCCCCAGTCGCTTACTTCTTTATTGTATGGCCGCCAGCTCTGCATATCGAGCCGTGCCAGTCTGTGCAGCAGCCGCAAATCGGCAGCCTGCGTATAATACCCGTGCTGCGTCAATAATCTGGAATACATAGTCGCGCCGTTTATAACACCGCGATCAAAATCAAAACGCTCTTCATCGTATACGGTTTTAAAAACTGATGCCGGCACGCCGGAACGTTTTTCCATTTCGCGTGTATAGTCTCCGGTCTGCGGAACAGAAATAACATTTCCATAATCAAAAATAACAGCTTTTATCATCTTATACAAAACTCCTTGCAAGTAATATTATAACAGCGCTTCCAGTTTTTCACGGATAAATTCGCTCTTTTCTTTAAGTCCTATTTTTCCTGTTTTTAGTAAAATAACATGCTGATTCGGCTCAAGCTGCACCCGCCCTGCGCTTTCTGCCGCCATTCTGACAAATTTACTTGGCGATATAGCAGAAAACTGTGTGATCTCAATGCGGGCAACACCGTTGCGTTCTTTTAATGACGCGATCATGAGCTTTCTGCAGATAATCCGTATATCGGCTAACGCAAGCAGGCTCGATACTTCGTCAGGCACCGGCCCAAACCTATCCAGCAGTTCCGTATACATCTGATCAAGCTCCTCTTTGTTGGAAACAGAGGCTATCTTCTTATATATTTCCATCTTAATCTGCGGATTTGAAATATATGCATCAGGAATATATCCGGTATACTCCAGTTCAAGCAGCACTTCCTGCGGTTCGTGATAGTTTTGCGTAGTAAGACGCTCAACCGCTTCTTCAAGCAGCCGCAGGTACAAATCAAAACCGACAGAATACACATCGCCTGACTGATCTTTTCCCAGTAAATTGCCGGCTCCTCGTATTTCCATATCTTTCATAGCAATTTTAAATCCGGCTCCCAATTCGGTAAAATCGCTTATCACCTGCAAGCGCTTCATGGCAATGTCGGACAGCGCTCTGTTTTGAGGATACAGTAAATACGCATATGCTTTTCTGTCGCTGCGTCCGACACGGCCGCGCAGCTGATATAACTGCGATACGCCGTACATATCCGCTCGGTCGATAATAATCGTATTTACATTCGGAATATCGATACCGTTTTCTATAATAGTTGTTGCAACAAGCACATGAAAACCGCCCATCTTGAATCTCCTGAAAATATCATCCAGTTCAGCGGCAGTCATCTGCCCGTGCGCCGTGTCTATAAGCATTTCAGGCACTAACCGTTCGAGCTTAATCCTCGTTTCATCAAGTGTTTCTACGCGGTTATGCAGATAAAAAACTTGCCCTCCTCTGCCAACTTCACGCCTGATTGCGGCGGCAACACGGTCGTCATTGTATTCGTCTACGACTGTTTCAATCGCCTGCCTGTTATGCGGCGGCGTTGTGAGCAAACTCATATCGCGTATCTTGAGCATGCTCATATGCAGCGTTCTCGGAATAGGCGTCGCACTCATCGAAAGACAATCAATATTTGTTTTGAGTGATTTGAGCCGCTCTTTATCTTTTACGCCAAAACGCTGCTCCTCATCAATAATAAGCAGCCCCAAATCCTTAAAACGCACATCTTTTTGAATAATGCGGTGCGTGCCGATGAGTATATCGATCTGTCCTGCCGCAAGTTTCTCAAGAATAGTTTTTTGTTCCGAACGCGGAACAAACCGCGACAGCTGCGCAATCGAAACAGCCTTAAAAAGCGAAAAACGCTCAATAAATGACTCATAATGCTGTTCAGCCAGTATCGTTGTCGGCGCAAGAAGCGCCGCCTGCTTTCCTCCCATAACGGCTTTAAATGCCGCGCGCATGGCTATTTCTGTTTTTCCGTATCCTACGTCACCGCAAATCAGCCTGTCCATCGGAACCGGTTTTTCCATATCTGCTTTGACTTCTGCCGAGACAGTCAGCTGGTCTTCCGTTTCTTCATACGGAAACGCCGCCTCAAACTCCATCTGAAACTCAGTATCAGCGGGAAACGCAAATCCCTGCGACGCCTGCCGCCGCGAATATATATCGATAAGATGCTGCGCTATATCTTCAACCGATTTCTTTACTTTATTTTTACGGTTTTCCCAGCTCTTTGAACCGAGCCGGTCAAGCCGCGGCGCTTCCCCTTCGTTTCCGATATACCGCTGTACAAGATTTACCTGTTCAATAGGAATAAACACGGTTTCTTCATTTGCGTATTCAAGTTTAATATAATCCCGTTCGTTGCCAAGCGCTTTAATCCGTTCGATTTTTTTAAAGCGGCCAATACCGTAATTCACATGAACAACATAGTCTCCCGGATTCAATTCCACAAACGTATCTATAACAGCGCTTTTTGCGTGTCTGATTGATTTGGGAGCCTGCTTTCTCCTGCCGAATATTTCGTTTTCCTGAATAACAAGAATTTTCTCAGAAGGAATACCGAATCCGGACGAAAGCGGCAGCGGCACAATATGCAGCGGCTCTGCGTATCGGCGCTCCGCTTTTGCCAGCCCTTCGCCGGTGAATTCTTTAAGCAGCTCTCCAAGCCGCAGCGCCTGATTTTTATTATCTGCAAACAGATAGATACGCCACTGCGCGCCAAGGAGCGAATCGAGCGTTTCTTTAAAATAATTGATATTGCCGAAAAAGCTTCGCGGCTGTTCTGTCTCAAACTGTACGAGGCACGGCGAATCAGCCGTATGCAACGAGCGGAACCGAATCGTCTGCTCTGCCTGCTGTTCGAGCGTTTTAAACTTAAACAGCAATTCCGAAGGACTTACGACTGCATGATCAGCAGCCGTTTTTCGGTATAGACCAAGATACTCGCGATCAATGCTTTCCTGTGCATTTTCAAGGCGGTCATAATCAAGAAAAAACACCGCAGTCTGCGCCGGCACATAGTGCAGTATCGAATATTTCTGATCAAACAGCAGCGGATAAAAAAGCTCTTCACCCTCTCCCTGTTTTCCGTCATGCAGTGACGCAAGCAGCATCTGAAATTCCGCGTTCGCCTGTTCATGTGGTATTTTGATTTTAGCCGCTGCCGCATCGTCAGCCATTTCCGCTGCCTGCTGTTCAAGCTTTTGCACAAATTCGTGAGTCCACAGCACCTCTTTCATTGGATAGATAAGCAGATTGTCTGTTTCTGAGATTGACGACTGCGTGTCAGGATCAAACGTCTTGATAGTATCAATAGTGTCAAAATCAAACACGATGCGGTGCGCTGCTGTTTCTCCAGGCATGAATATATCGAGCACTTCTCCGCGCAGCGTGAACTCTCCGCGGACAGTAACGCGCGGCACACGGGTATACCCCTGCTCCGCAAGCCGTTCTGCAAGCTGAACGGGGTCAAACACCTGCCCCCGCGTCACAGAGAACAGCAGGCCGCGGATATATTCCGGCGGCGGCACCGGCGTCAGGAGCGCGCGCTCCGTAATGATAAACACCCGCGGCGGCGTGTCTGCTGACAGCGCCGGCGTACAATTGGCAAGTTTTGCCAGCACCGCCGCTCGTTCCCCAAACACGAGCGCGCCTTTAGGAGCAGGACGGTACGGCACCATGCCCCACCACGGAAAAACAATAGTTTCGGCTTCAGGCAGTACAGTGTGCAAGTCAGCTTCTAATTCCTGCGCTTCTTTTTCTCCCGCCGCAATCACAACGACGTCGGTTAATGCACGGCTGCCGCATATACCAGCGTCGTCGTATGTATGAGAATACCTGCCCGTGCCCGCATACTGCACTGCGCGCAGCTTTTGCGCCTGCCGTGCGGCAAGAAATTCACTGATAAAAAACGCGTATAACCCGCTGCCAAGTCCTTCTATATCGTAAGAAAACGCAGATTTGTCAGAGAGGTCCTGCAGCGTGTTTTTCAGCTGCTGCCACTCCTGTATTCGTTTGCGCAGAGAAGAATTTGCTAATAAGGTATTCATAC